>DATIEH010000213.1:0-5241 GCA_035455905.1 Binatia bacterium
ACATGAGCCAATGCGTACAAGCCCGCGACAGGCAAAAGTAGAGCGAGGACGGCACTCGGAATTCCCTGCAGCCGAGTCAGCGCGCCAACATAGATCCCGTGAAAGGGAAAAAGCGGTAGTAATAGTGCCGCGCTGATCACCAGAACCAAGTCGAACGGCGCGAGATTCGCTACAGCACTATTCGCAACTGAGACCGCCACGACGAGGGCAATGGCAGCGGCAAGGAAGGGCACAGTTTTGTTGGAGCTGAAGCCGTTTAGGCCGGCGCTGATGCGGCCACCGAAACGCAGAGACAATGCGTCGAGATAAAGCCGGTTGAGCAAAAACAAATAAAGGCGAACCTGCAGAGAATTGATCCAGTGGGGTGCGCGGATCCTCCGGCCATGGCTCCTCGCATAAATTAAATACCAGCCAAAGACGATGATGAGCGCAAATGCCGAGACCAGGAGGTCGAAGGCCGGCGCAGGTAGAGCCCCGGCCTTGAAATGTGCGGCGACCTGCCCGGGCGCCGGAAACAAGAAATGCGTAAAATTTTCGGCCGCCAGCAAATAGGTTACGACCACAAGAAACAGAACCGAAAGCATGCTTCCGGCAACTTTCCAGGATGCGACGGCACGCAGTCGATAGAGCGTCAAAATGGCCTGCGAGGAGGTGGCCCAGCCGAAGAAAAGAAAGATTGCCGCTCCCTGCGAATCTCTGAGCGGGATGTCAACGATACCGTGAGCCGCGAGCACAATGATCAGCGGCAGGATCAACGTTGTGATGAAGCCGGTCAGCCAAGTCACGATCGAAAACTCATCGCCCTGCGCTGTCGGTTTTTTCGGCGGAAATCTCGGCTCGTTGCGCGCCGCATGTATGACGTAGCCGCAGTTCAAGAAAATCGTCCCTTTGAAAAGGCCGTGCGCGATCAGGTGAAAGATGGCCAAGCCGTACGCGCCCACGCCGCATTCCATGATCATGAAACCCATCTGACCAATGGTCGAATAACCGAGCGTCTTTTTGATATCGCTTTGCACGAGCATCATCGAAGAACCGAGAACCGTCGTGAGCAGTCCGACAACGAAGACGAGGTGAAGCGTGGCCGGACTCAAATCGAAAAACGGCGCCAAGCGAGCTAGGAGAAAGCCGCCGGCGTTGATGATGCCGGCATGCAGGAGCGCATGAACCGGC
Organism: Binatia bacterium; assembly: GCA_035455905.1. Lineage (GTDB taxonomy): Bacteria > Desulfobacterota > Binatia > UBA9968 > UBA9968 > DP-20. Next base: position 1,171 of record DATIEH010000213.1, read on the forward strand.
GTCGGCGCATAGAGCGAATCGGGCAGCCACATATGCAACGGAAATTGCGCCGATTTGGCCATCGCGCCGATGAAGATCAACAAAGTTACTGCCGTAGCGCCATGGATCTCGATTCCGGTCGGCCAAAGAGACACGATGTTCTTGTCGGCGGCCGCGCGCATGAAAAGCTGCTGCAGATCCAGGGTGCCGTACCAGCCGTGAGCGAGTACGACTGCAGCGAGAAAAGCCGCATCGCCCGCGCGCTGCATGATAAATGTCCGAAAAGCGCCACGTACGGTGGGCAGATGCTGATAGTTGTAGGAGAGGAGCGGCAAAAGCCAGCTCAACAGCTGCCAGAAGCCGAGGAGCATCAGCAGATTTCCACTTGATACCATGCCGAAAAGTGAAAATGATGTGAAGGCTAGCAAAGCGTGAAATCGCGCATAACCGGCTTCCTGTTGCATATAACGAAGGGAAAAGAGGTGGATCAGTATGCTGATCGCGGCGATATGCATCAGCATCACTGACGAAAGCCGGTCGATGTAGAAACCGAACGGCATCATCTGACCGGTGGGCCACGGCGAGATCAGCGCTCGAGACCCGCCGGTGATAATGTCGAAAAAAATTAATAGAGAAGCCAGGAAGGCGAGAATTTCAGCGGCGACGCCGATCCGAGCACGCTTGACGCCCGGCGCGCGTCCCAGGCCGACAACGATGCCTGCCAGGAGCGGCGCCACGAGCATGATAACTATACAATAGGACAACAGCATGTCGACCGCGGTTTTTCGCGACAGTGAAAATCAGCCTTGTCTTTGTCGCCAACGGGCGTCGGAATCTCCGACCAAAAAAAAGCCGGCCCTTTTTACGAGTCGGCATTCCCAGGCGCATGGCGCCGTTTGACAGCCAGCTTCGGCAGAGACTTTCTTTAACTACAGGACATGTGCAAGTCAAGTAAGTGGCGCCGATTCTGAACTTAATTTTGTGGCAGAACGAATCGATGTTTGGTCTCACCGAGCCATTGCGGTATCGTTGCGGCGCTGGCGAAATGATAATCTCGTTTACCCGCACGAAATCCGGCGTTCTCCAGTGAAATTTTTTTGGCTGACAATCTATCTGGCTGGGCTGCTCTGGTCGGCTGCCAATTCCCGGCGCTGATCGGACTCGCCGTTCTCGCCGCGACGCGGAAGCATTTTCCGCTGCCCCCGTTTGCTTATGGATTGATTCTGCTTCATTGCTGGATTTTGTTTCTCGGCGCCCATTACACCTATGCCGAAGTGAACACGTTTAGATTTATTCGCGATCTGTTTGGCTGGCAGAGAAACAATTACGATAAGCTGGGCCACTTCGCTCAAGGATTTGTGCCGGCGATCATCGCGCGGAAAATTTTGCTTCGTCGTTCAGCCGTGACCGGACGCGGTTGGCTCAATCTGTTCGTGATCTCGCTGTGTTTGGGATTCAGCGCTCTGTACGAACTCTTCGAATGGGCCGTCGCCGTGATCACCGGGGATTCGGCCGAGAATTTTCACTCAAGGGTACGTCTGGGATACGCAGTCGGATATGGCGATGGCACTCGTGGGCGCAATTCTCGCGCTGCTCGTTTTGAGCAGGATTCACGACCGACAATTAGAATTGCTCGCCGACAAGTGGTGCGCGGCGATTTAATTTTCCGAAATCGGGTTGAACGGTTTGAACCACTCGAACGGTTTAAACTGGCTTGCCCGGACTTGACTGCTGAAAGTATTTTCAGTATACCGCTATCGTGCTTCCCACGCTGACAGCCCGGCAAAAAGAAATCTACGATTTTCTTCTCAAGACCATTCGGGAGAAGGGTTTCGCTCCCTCGATCCACGAAATCGGCCGGCGCTTTAAGATCGCTTCGACCAACGGGGTTTCCGATCATCTGAAGGCGTTGGAAAAAAAAGGCTACATTCGCCGCGTTGGCAAACGCGCTCTCGAAGTCGTGAACAGTTTGGGCAAATCGGCTCTAACAGCCACCCGGGAAGTGCCGGTTTTGGGTCGCGTACCGGCCGGCAAGCCGTTTGTCAGCGAAGAAAACATCGAAGGGATCATCGCGATCCCAGAGGACATGGCGAGCGAAAAAACCTTTGCGCTCCAAGTCAAAGGCGACAGCATGATCGGCGCCGGGATCATGGACGGAGATCGCGTGATCGTGAAGCAGCAAGCGACGGCGGAGAACGGCGACATCGTCTGCGCAGTGATCGACGGCGAGGCGACTTTGAAGCGATTCTTCAAAAAAGACGGCACGATCACGCTTAAAGCGGAAAATGAGAAATACCGTCCAATCACCGTCTCGACCGGAGAGTTTCGTATCGCCGGCCGCGTCGTGGGGCTGCTGAGAAAATTTTAGTGCTCAAGTTGTTCAAGCTGTTCAACCCGGAGACAGCATGATCAATCAGCGGCGGCTTCTATTTTGACCGGTGAGGTTTGAACCGGGCAGCTCGATCGCTGCGGCCGCGGCGGAAGCGCGTCGATTTTTAGCATCTTTCCAGTTTCAATACCCTGAAATTCAGTGACGAGCGACGCGCTGGCGAACCGTGGATTGAGTCACTTCTACGGGCAGGAGAGCCGTTATGAATAACGTTCGTTACGACGTACACGCCCAACCATCGTACGTTCGCTGTCATCGACGGGGGCTTGAATTCTAAACCCGGCTTACAGTCGCCCCCGACCGCTTCGAAACCGAAGTTGCTCGACCAGGTCCGCGAGTCGATCCGAGCGCGTCACTACAGCCCACGGACAGAGGAAACATACGTTCATTGGATCAAACGGTTCATCTTCTTCCACGACAAACGGCACCCAGCGGAGATCGGCGAAAAAGAGATTGCGCAATTTCTTTCAAGCCTCGCCAGCAAATTCCACGTAAGCGCCGCCACGCAGAACCAGGCATTGAACGCTATTTTGTTTCTTTACCGAGAAGTGTTGCGCAAAGAGATCGGCTACGTCGACGGCGTTATCCGGGCCAAGAAGTCGAGACGGCTGCCTGTGGTGCTGACAAAAGAGGAGGTCAAAACGGTGCTAGATCGTCTAAGCGGTGCTCCGTGGTTGATGTCGATGCTTTACGGCGCTGGACTGCGCCTGATGGAATGTTGTCGTTTGAGAGTCAAGGATATCGATTTTTCTCAGAACCAGATACTTGTTCGAGCGGGTAAAGGAGACAAAGACCGGCATACCATGCTTCCTGGGGCTATTAAGCAGCCGCTTCTCCGACATCTTGAGGCCGTGAAGCGGCAACACGATCAGGATCTGAAAGGAACTTGGGTCGTGTAGCATTGCCGAATGCCTTGGAGAAAAAATATCCAAACGCCGGTCGGGAGTGGGGCTGGCAATGGGTATTTCCGGCGACAAGTCATTTTGCGGATCGGGTAACGGGTGAAAGACGCAGACACCATTTGCATGAATCTGTTCTCCAGAGAGCATTTAAAGATGCACGGCTTGGCGTGCGCATCACCAAACCAGCGAGCTGTCATACACTGCGTCATTCGTTTGCCACCCACTTATTGGAGGACGGTTACGATATTCGGACGGTTCAAGAACTATTGGGGCAAAGAGATGTCAGCACCACGATGATTTACACGCATGTACTAAACCGCGGCGGCAAGGGTGTTCACAGTCCGGCGGGTCGGTTAGGGTTTGATTCCGCCCGACCGTAGCCGGCAAAGGCTGACATATGCGCAGTGTTTGGTGAAAAACTTTTTCGTTGGTAAGTGCAGAAAACAATTATAGGATTGCCGAAATTTATGAATTCGTCGGTCGAAAAAGACCACCGATTCACTTAATAGCAACTGTGTTCGATTTCAAGGAACCTGGGCAATCACCGGACGCCACGGGACACGATGTCTGATCATCGCATTAAGGATGACCAGCAGTTTGCGCATGCAGGCAACCAGGGCAACATTCGGCGCTTTGCCCGCGGCCCGCAGCCTTTTGTAAAAGTCTCGGATCACGGGATTGCGTCTGCTAGCAGTCAAAGCGGCCATGTAAAGAGCAGTGCGCACATGGGATCGGCCGCCCCAAACGGCGCGACGTCCCCGCAGCAGGCCGCTATCCCAGTTCAGTGGTGCCACACCAACA
>DATIEH010000214.1:0-8294 GCA_035455905.1 Binatia bacterium
ACACCTTTTAGGTCAGAGAACGCAATCGCCTCGTCTACCATAAACCCTTCCACCTGATGAAACATCGGTGAATGAGTCGCGTCGTCATCGTGACGGTAAACTGCACCGGGGACCACCACCTGTAGCGGCGGCTTGCGCGTCTCCATCGTGCGAATTTGAACCGGCGATGTATGGGTTCGGAGCACCCACTCATTTGAGACAAAAAAAGTGTCTTGCATGTCGCGGGCCGGATGATCCTTGGGAAAATTGAGGGCTTCGAAATTGTGGTAATCATCTTCGATGTCCGGTCCCCGCGCGACTTCGAATCCCATGCCCCAGAAGATATCGATAATCTCGTCGATGACGAGTGTCAGCGGATGGGAGGTTCCTCGCGCCGGCCGACTCCCGGGAAGCGTGATGTCGACGCGCTCTTCGGCAAGAGCCTTGGCTTTAGCCTGCTCTTTGACTGTCTCGAGCCGGCCTTCCAACGAAACCTCGACGGCTCGCCGGAGCTGGTTCAGCCGCTCACCCTGTCGCGGCCGCTCCTCGGGCGTGATCTCCCTGAGACCACGCAACAAGAGTGTAAGTTTACCGCTCCGGCCGAGGACGTCGATTCGGATCTGTTCCAGCTCTTGCTCCGAATTCGCTTGCTGGATACGGTCCAGAATCTCTCTTTGGAGAGCTTCCAGAGAATCGTTCATTTGAATGCGGGTTCTGGCGTTTATGCGCCAAGGTGAGATTTTGCGGTTTCAGCCAATTGGTTGAATCCCGGCAGATCTGCCGCCGCGATTTCCGCCAGAATCTTGCGGTCTAATTCAACACCGGCTTGCTTGAGCCCTTTGATCAATTGACTGTAGGAAAGGCCGTTCATTTTCGCCGCCGCGCCGATCCGGGTAATCCATAAGCCGCGAAAAGTCCTTTTCTTCACCCGTCGATCGCGATAGGCGAACGATAGTGCGCGCTCCACCGTTTCCCGCGCCGATCGATAGAGCCGCCCCCGACCGCCAACATAGCCCTTGGCCAGCTTCATGATTTTTTTACGTCTTTGTCTCGATTTACTGCCGCCTTTTGCTCTAGGCACTGTAAAACTCCTTCCTGCCTTGCTGCACGACAAGCGCTGAGCTCATCGCGTCTTGTTGGGTGCTTCCTCCCTATTTGTAGGGTATGAGCTGCCGGATATTCTTCGACTCGACCGCTGCAACCATCGTTGCTTGGCGCAAATGCCGTTTTCGCTTTTTGTTCTTCGACGAGAGAATGTGCCGTTTGAATCCTTTATTGCGCTTGATTTTTCCGGTACCGGTCACGCGAAATCTTTTCGCTGCCGATCGATTAGTTTTAATTTTTGGCACTAGCTACTCCTTTACTTCAATTGATTGGGTTCCGAGGCTTCATTTCGGCGTCAGCAGCATCGCCATGTTTCGTCCCTCCAGACGCGGCTCGATATCAACTTTGGCCACGTCTTGGACCTGATCCACCACTCCCCTCAGCATCTGCCGGCCCAGCTCGGGATGCGTAATTTCCCGGCCGCGAAAGAATACCGACACCTTGACTCTCTGCCCCTTTTCGATGAACTGGCGAATGTTGCGAACCTTGTGCTCCACGTCGTGGGCGTCGGTACGAGAACCCATCTTCACTTCCTTGATTTCGACCAGAGTGTGTTTTTTCGGTCCGTGTGATTTTTTCTTCTGCTCATAACGAAATTTGCCGTAGTCCATCATGCGGCAAACCGGAGGTTGCGCGTCGGGAGCGACCTCGACCAAATCGAGTTCCTGGGCTTCTACTTGTTTCAGCGCCTCATGCAGCGGCATCACTCCGAACTGCTCCCCTTTGGGTCCGATCACTCGCACTTCACGGGCACGAATTTGATGATTGATTCTCGCTTCTCTAGCGATAGGCCACCTCCGTTTTCATTGTGCCATCCATATCTATGCTTCTCCCATTTCGCGCGCAACCTCCGCGCGCAGCCGTTTTATAAAATCGGCTAACTTCTCGGGAGGCAGGTTCTCGCCGCCGCGCCGGCGCGGCGCCACGGTTTCGGCTGCGACTTCCTTATCCCCGATCACGAGCGCGTACGGAATTTTCGCCAGTTGCGCTTCGCGAATTTTGTAGCCGAGTTTTTCGTTTCGATCGTCAAGCTCAACCCGCCAGTCATCATGCCGAAGCTGGTCAAAAAGCTTTTGTGCATATTGCTTCTGGTCATCGGTGACAGTCAAGATCCTCGCCTGCACCGGCGCCAGCCACAAGGGAAAAGCACCCGCGCAGTGCTCCAACAAAATCGCGATGAAGCGCTCGATCGAGCCCAATACGGCACGGTGCAGCATTACCGGGACGGCTTCCGTTCCTTCCGGAGTTACGTACCTCAACTCAAAACGCTCGGGCATGGCGCAATCGATCTGCACCGTCGCCAGGGTCCACGAGCGTTCCAGCACGTCGCGAAAATCAAAGCCGATCTTCGGGCCGTAAAAAGCCCCTTCGCCCGGGAGAACTTTGATCGCGAATCCCGCCCGTTCGAGGCATCGACGCAGCGCAACTTCCGCGCTCTCCCATAACTCGATGCGGCCGAGAAACTTTTCCGGCCGCGTCTGCAAGGTGACCTCGATGCGATCGAAGCCAAAGACTTTGTACACTTCCTTCGTCATCGCCACGAACTGCTCGAGCTCGTGATCAAGTTGCTCCGGCGTACAATAGATGTGTGCGTCGTCCTGCGCGAAAGAGCGCACTCGCGTCAAGCCCGACAGCACACCGGATGGTTCGAATCGATGCAAGCGGCTGAAATCAGCGAATCGGATCGGCAAATCGCGGTACGAGTATTTTCGCGAAGCGAAAAGGTAGCAATGCCCGGGACAGTTCATCGGCTTCACCCCATACTCGCCGTCGTGCACGTCCATCAGGAACATGTCATTGCGAAATGCTTCGTAATGCCCTGAGGTTTTCCACAAATCGGTTTTGTAGATGAGCGGCGTCACCACCTCGCTGTAGCCGTAACGGGCGTAAAGCTCGCGGATATACTGGATGAGCCGATTATAGATGATCGTCCCCTTGGGGTGAAAAAAGGGCGAGCCAGGCGCAATCGGATGCAACGAAAATAAATCGAGGGCTGGCCCAAGCCTGCGGTGATCGCGTTGTTTAGCCTCTTCGACCCGCTTCAGGTAGGCATCCAAATCCTTTCGACTTGCCCATGCCGTGCCATAGATGCGCTGCAGTTGTTCGTTGCGGGAGTCGCCCCGCCAGTAAGCACCGGCGACGCTGGTTAATTTGAAAGCTTTGAGTGCGGCCGTGCTTGGCACATGCGGGCCGCGGCACAGGTCGACCCAATCCCCCTGCCGATAGAGAGAAACCCGCTCATCCGGAATACCTTCGATGATCTCGACTTTGTAGTGCTCGCCCATGCCGCGGAAAAGCTTTATCGCTTCGCCGCGTGGCAGCTCTTCGCGGACGATCGTCAGATCGGCTCTGACCAACTCTGCCATGCGCTTTTCGATCCGCTCCAGTTCCTCGGGCGAAAACGGTTCGCTGCGCTTGAAATCATAGTAGAATCCATTTTCGATGGTCGGACCGATGGTCACTTGCGTCCCAGGAAAAAGATCCTGCACCGCTTGCGCCATCAAATGGGCTGTCGAATGACGCAGGGTATCCAAGCCTTCGGGGCTCTCGGGCGAAACCCATTGCAATGTCGCATCCTGATCCAGCGCACGGCTCAAATCCACTAAACGGCCGTTTTCCTTGGCTGCCACGATGCCGCGCCGTACTCCAGCGCGCGAAGCGACTTCCTCGATACGAGTTCCAGAAGGAACGTCGACGGATTTACCGTCGGGAAGTGTGACGTGAATACCAGCCATGTAAGGAGTTATGAGATGGTAGGCACGGGCAGGATTGAACTGCCGACCTCTTCCGTGTCAAGGAAGCGCTCTCCCACTGAGCTACGTGCCTGCAGAGTCTGGCAGGAGCGGCTGAATCGGGTCCTGTGAATTACCCTGATACGGCTCCAGTCGCCGTCCGTAATCGGCTTCATCATAAGCATGGCAAAATACTGCAAGCGATCGATTTTACTACCAATTCCTCGACAGGATGTCAACCGAGTCGGGTAATGGACGGCGCTTTAGTCTGGAGCCAAACAAGCCCTCGGTAAAGATACTGGCAACCGGACACAACGGTCACAATCGCAGTGACATCGACGAATACATCGAGCGTGGCGGCCGGTAAAAGTTTGGGTTGATCAAGGGTGACCAGGGCGATCGCCAGTGTAAGTAGCTGAAACGTGGTGCTCCACTTGCCGATGATCGTTGGCTTTACCTGAAGCCGTTCTTCTACGAGAAAGTAAATAATCCCATACCCGAGCACCAGCAAGAAATCGCGAGCAACCACGACGATGACAAGCCACATCGGGATGCCGTCCATCGAACCGAGCATCACGAAAGATGTAATGACGAGCAGCTTGTCGGCCACCGGATCGAGGTATGTGCCGAGAGGGGTCTGCTGATTCATCCAACGCGCGACAAAGCCGTCCAGGAAATCGGTGAAACCGCCGAGGGCGAAAACCAGCAGCGCTTCCCAAAAAAAGCGGTACGACAAAAATTCTAAGAAAACTGGAATCGTTAAAATGCGCAGCAGCGTCAGAAAATTCGGCAGGTTCAGCATGAGCGCCCATTGCCATCAATGCTCGACGGGCGCAGAGACTCCGTTGAGCAGCTTTCGCATTTGCCCCGCCAACTTTGGTGTAACCATTGCCGTGACATGGACACCGTCCTCTTGATAGCTTTCCTGAATGATCCGTCCTCGCTCACGCAGCATTGCAATCAACCCCCCTTGCGCCTGGGAAAAAAACCCTTGGAACCGCTCTTTTCGTTCGTCCAGAATCGCCCCGATAGTCGATAACAGCCGATCAATCCCCTGCCCGGTCAAAGCGGAGATCGGACAAATCTCGCTGACTTCATGAGTCTTGAACAGCGCCAGCGGCACATCCTCGACCGAGTCGATCTTATTGGGCACAATTACGGTGGCGATATCTCCGGCGCCGATTTCCGCGAGCACCCGCTGCACGACTTCAATGTGTTCTTCGAATTGCGGACTCGTCAGATCCACCAGATGCAGCAACAGATCGGCAGTGGAGACTTCTTCGAGAGTGCTTTTGAACGCTTCGATCAACGAATGCGGAATCTTATTGATAAAACCCACGGTATCGACGAGCATCACCTTGTCGCCATCAGGTAGGCGCAAAGCCCGTGTCGTCGGATCCAGTGTCGCGAATAGCTTGTCTTCCACGAAAACACCCGCGGCGGTCAAAGCATTCATCAGCGTCGATTTTCCAGCATTGGTGTAGCCCACCAATGCCACGGTCGCAAACGGCACTTCGTCGCGCTCCTTTCTTTGCAACGTGCGCGTTCGTTCGACGGTTCCGAGCCGGTGTTTCAAATGGCCGATGCGCTCGCGAATGCGGCGGCGATCGATTTCCAACTGCGTTTCGCCCGGACCGCGGGTACCGATACCACCCCCCAAACGTGACAAATGCGTCCATTGCCGGGTGAGTCGCGGCAAAAGATATTCGAGCTGCGCCAGCTCGACTTGCACCTTGCCCTCATTGCTACGCGCTCGTTGGGCAAATATATCGAGGATTAACTGGCTTCGGTCGACCACGCGAACATTAAACGCGTTCTCCAGATTGCGCTGCTGAGCGGGGGTAAGATCTTCGTCCAAAATGACCAAATCGGCATGAAGCTCCTTCACCTTCGCCTGGATCTCGTCCACCTTGCCGCGGCCAATCAAAGTTGCGGGAGTAATGCTTTTGACCTGTTGATACTCTTTTCCAAGCACCTTTGCGCCCGCGGTTTCCGCCAAGCGTTCCAGCTCTTCGAGACTATAGGCTAGTGAAACTTGTTGCTTGCGGGAGGGCAGCTCGATGCCGACCAATAGGGCGCGTTCTTTAGGAATTTGGGTAGAAATCAGCGATTTCAAGAGTTCAGAGCGTGGAAAGCGACCCGCTCACCGAAAAGCCTTTCGACAGTTTGCTCCAGTTCCGGTGACGAAGCGATGCGCACTTGTTCCGGCAGTTCGATCACAGTCTCACTGCTTGTCGACGTTAGCATATGCAGAAATACCGTAGCCTGCCCGGGGTAATCAAGCAAGGTGTCGCGTAAACGCACTAGCTCATCCGCCGATATCTCAGCTTCCCGAATATAGACGTGCACTTTTTCGCTGGTGCCATTGCCGTTCGCTTTGCCGTTGCCGTTTTTCTGATTTCTTGCTGCTTCGGTCAACGAGAGAACTTCGTTCGCAATGACTTGCATTCTCTCTTCGCCGACCTCGAGCCGGCCTTTTATAAAGATCGGATCGTCGGCTCCCAACAGGGCGGCGCATTTTTTGTAGACATCCGGCCAGGTAATTACCTCGATAAAGCCGGTCTTATCCTCAAGATTAAAACTCCCGTAGCGGTCGCCTTTTTTGGTATTGCGCAGTTTTAAAGCCGAAACCACTCCGCCAATTTTAACTTCCCCGGATTGCGCTTTTTCCTTGATTGCCGTGATCGCGCCGCTGGCAATCTTGTTGAGCACACGCTCGAACTTATCGAGTGGATGGCCGCTGATGTAAAAGCCCAAGGATTCCTTTTCAAAAGCCAGTGCTTCCTGAACCGACCATTCGGGCACTTGTGGATAAACGTCGCCCGGCCTTTTGGCGGAGCTAAGCGAGGTGCCAAGCATGGCAAAAATATCTATTTGATTGCTAGTGAGATCCCTTTGATGCGCTTGGCCTACTCTCATCGCCTCGTCCAGCGCGCCGTTCATGCCGGCGCGCGACATGCCCATGGCATCGAAGGCACCGCATTTGATCAGACTCTCGATGACCCGGCGGTTCACCGCTGTCATATCGACGCGGCGGCAGAAATCAAAGAGCGATTCGAATGATCCCCCGGCGGAGCGGCTTTCGAGAATGACTTCCACCGCCTTTTCGCCGACATTTTTGACCGCAGCTAGACCAAAGCGAATCTTGTCCCCCACCGGGGTGAAATCCGAACGACTTTCGTTGATATCAGGCGCCAGAACTTCGATGCCCTTATCGCGGCACTCGGCGAGATTTTTGATGATCTTGTCCGTGTCCCCCATTTCCGACGTCATCAGCGCCGCCATGAACTCGACCGGATAATGGGTTTTCAGGTAGGCGGTCTGGTAGGAAACCAGCGCATACGCCGCCGAATGGGATTTGTTGAAACCGTAACGGGCGAAGGTTTCCATCTGGTCAAAGATCTCCGTTGCCCTTTTTTCCTCGATCTTCTTGGCCTTGGCGCCGCTGACAAACCGCTCGCGTTGGGCGGCCATTTCTTCGGGATCCTTCTTACCCATAGCGCGCCGCAAAATATCCGCATCGCCCATCGAGTAGCCCGCTAGGACTTGAACGATTTGCATGACCTGTTCTTGATAAACAATGACTCCGTAAGTATCTTTGAGGATCGGCTCCAATAGCGGGTGCAAATACTTGATTTTTTCCTTGCCGTGTTTCCGCTTGATGTATTCTTCGGCCATGCCGCTATCGAGCGGGCCGGGACGGTACAGCGCCAGGATCGCCACCAGATCCTCGAAACAATTGGGCCGGATTTTGACCGTCATCTCCCGGATACCGGTGCTTTCCAGTTGAAACACACCGGTGGTGTTGCCGTTGCACAGCGTGCGGTAGCTTTTCTTGTCATCGAGCGGCAACCGGTTGATGTCGATCTTCTCACCCCGTGCGATCTCGATCAGCTTCAGGCAATCATGAATCAGAGTGAGCGTCTTTAGGCCCAGGAAGTCGAACTTGACGAGCCCGATCTTCTCCACCGCACTCATGTCGTATTGCGTCACGATGCCGCCTTCTTTATCGACGAATAACGGCAAATGATCCACCAGCGGCAGATTCGACAGCACCACGCCAGCGGCGTGGGTCGATGCGTGACGCACCAACCCTTCGAGCCGTAGCGCATGCTCCATGAGTGTTTTGATCCGCGGATCGCTCTTCATGAGCTCACCAAGGCGCGGCTCCATTTTCATCGCCTCGGTGAGCGGATAATCGAACCCTTGCTTGGGCGCTGGAATAAGTTTCGCGATCGTATCGGTTTCGGCAAACGACAAGCCCAGGGCTCGCCCGACATCCTTGATCGCCGCTTTGGCTTTGAGCGTTCCGAAGGTCGCGATTTGTGCGACTCGATCCGCTCCATATTTGTCTTTAACGTATTGAATGACCTGCGCCCGACCACGAATACAGAAATCCACGTCGATGTCGGGCATCGACCTCCGCTCCGGATTAAGAAACCGCTCAAACAACAAAACATGTCGGATCGGATCGAGATC
>DATIEH010000215.1:0-3751 GCA_035455905.1 Binatia bacterium
CCAATCGCGCTGGTCTGCCATTCCCCCGGTGTGCTTCGCCATGTTAAGTACAAGGGCGAGCCGCTGGTAAAAGGAAAGCACGTCACCGGCTTTACTAACGGTGAGGAAGAGGCGGTGCAGCTGACGAAGGTTGTTCCGTTCCTGGTCGAAGACGAACTGCTGCGGCTCGGCGCCATCTTCGAGAAGAAGGCGAACTGGGAGCCTTTTGCCGTCACGGACGGCCGTCTCGTTACTGGTCAGAATCCTGCTTCGTCGACCTCGGCCGCTCAAGCGCTTCTGAAACTCATGGCTGATTCGACATTGGAGTCGTCAATGAACGGCGTACAAGTCGAACAGAAAAAATACGAGATGCCCCCGCGCGACGGAATCAGTATCGCGCATTTTCTCACCGTTGCCGACCTCGAGCGATCCGCTCGCTACTACGAAAAGGTCTTCGGCGCTCGCGTTCTGACAATGGGTGACGGCAACGCGCCTCCGTATCTTCAGCTTGCGAATATCTGGATAATTCTGAACGTCGGGGGCGGCCCAACGCCGGACAAGCCGACGGTGACACTCAGTGTTCCGGACCCGAATCGCATCAACAGCTTTATGAATTTCCGGGTAGCGGACATCAAAGCTTGTTATGAGTTATGGAAAAGTCGCGGTGCGGAGTTCATCACCGAGCCGATACCGAAGTACGGCGAGATTCGCTGCTACATTCGCGATCCTGACGGCTATATCATTGAGGTCGGACAGAGCACTGACCTCACCTACGGTTAACGTTTGTCACGGATGTGTCGACCGATGAAGGAGCGTAGAGTCGCAAGTACGCAAAAGACGGTGATCGTCACCGGTGCTTCCCAGGGCATCGGCGCCGGTATCGTTCGCGCGTTTCTGGAGCGAGGATACAACGTCGTTGGGACAGCGCGCCATGCAACTACTTCCAAAGAACTTTCAGTTTCCGAGCGGCTCGCTTTGGTTGACGGGGACATTGGTCAGGTCGAGACGGCAAAGAAAACTGTTGAGCTGGCGATCAACCGGTTTGGGTTTATCCATGCTTTAGTTTCGAACGCCGGTATTTACCTGGCGAAACCGTTCACCAATTACACCAGAGACGACTTTCGCGCTCTAGCATCCACGAATCTCGAAGGTTTCATTTACATCGCACAGCTCGTGGTCAAACAGATGCAGGCACAGAAATCGGGCGGCAGCATCGTCTGCATTACTGCGGCGCTGGCCGACAATCCGATTTCGGGCAGCCCCGCTTCGGTCGCGATGATGACAAAAGGCGGCTTGAACGCGGCCGTGAAAAGCCTGTCTTCTGAATACGCCAAAGAGCACATCCGATTCAATGCAGTTGCGCCGGGGGTCGTCGACAGCCCGCTTCACGCCGAAACTTCGCCGGAGTTACTGGCAAGGCTTACCCCAATGGCTTCCATTTCGACGATCGAGGACGTTGCCGACGCGGTCCTTTATCTGACGGAAGCGCGCCAGATTACCGGAGAGATATTGCACGTGGATGGTGGTGCGCACATCGGAAAATGGTAACGCCCAAAGACTCTCGCCCGGCCAGTGCCGAGCAGCGGCTCGAAGAACTCGGGATCGGGTTACCGCCGCCGCCGGAGCCGTTTGGTACCTACGTCGAAGCGGTCCAGACCGGCAATCTGCTGTTCGTAACTGGCATGCTTCCAACCGGTGATGGGGAAGCGAAATTCGTAGGGCGCATCGGTGCGGAGCTGGATGTCGAAGCGGGGCGCCAGGCGGCGGAACTGGCCGCGCTTAACCTTCTCGCTGTCGTCCGAAAACATTTGGGATCGCTCGACAAAGTGACACGCATCGTCAGGCTCAGCGTGTCGGTCGCTACTTCGGGAGATGTGCGCGATCAACCAAAGGTTGCGGACGGTGCTTCTGATTTGCTCCAGCAGGTTTTCGGTCGAGAGAAGAACCCTTGCCGCTCGGTATATGGCGTTGCCAGTCTGCCGCTGGGCGTCCCAGTGGAGCTGGAACTTATTTTTGAAGTAACAGCCTAACGAGCTTTGATATGCAAACAAAGACTGCAGCACCACTTTTGGTGATCGCGCTGGCCGCATCGCATCTACTTGCTAAAGACGAGGAACACACCATGGAACATCCAACCTCCTACCGCACGATTCAGGTTGATGGGCTCTCCATCTTTTATAGAGAAGCAGGCCCAACAGAAGCGCCGACGATCCTTCTGCTGCACGGGCTACCAACTTCTTCGCGGCAATTCGAGCCGCTCTTCGCGCGCCTGGCTGATCGGTATCACCTGGTCGCGCCCGATTATCCGGGCTTTGGACACAGCGATTGGCCGGACACAAAAAAATTCGCCTACACCTTCGATCACATCGCGGAAGTGATGATTCACTTTACCGAGGCGCTCGGGCTTTCGCGTTACACGCTTTACATGCACGATTACGGCGGGCCGGTCGGTTTTCGAATGGCGCTGGCGCACCCGGAGCGGGTTGACCGGCTCATTGTGCAGGATGCGGCCGGGCATGACGAAGGCTTGGGCGCGAACTGGAAAACGCGACGCGAATTCTGGAAGGACCGCGCCCCTAACGAAGACGCGCTGCGGGCGAATCTTCTTTCGCTCGCCACCACGCGAACTCGCCACGTCGGCGATGATCCGAACCTGGAACGCTACGACCCCGATCTTTGGACCGACGAATTTTATTTTCTGAATCAGCCGGGGCAGGCGGAGATTCAAAGCGATCTCTTCTACGATTACCGGACCAACGTCGCGGCCTATCCGAAATGGCAGGCATGGATGCAGAAAACACAGCCAAATCTTCTCGTCC
Source organism: Binatia bacterium (assembly GCA_035455905.1). Lineage (GTDB taxonomy): Bacteria > Desulfobacterota > Binatia > UBA9968 > UBA9968 > DP-20. The sequence continues at coordinate 2,799 of DATIEH010000215.1, forward strand.
TCTGGGGTAAGCATGATCTCTCATTCGATCCCGGCGAGCCGGAACGTTACCGCAAGGATGTGTCGAAAGCCGAAGTGCACGTGCTCGATGCCGGACATTTTGCGCTCGACACGAAAGCGGATGAAATCGCGGCGCTAATTCGCGCCTTCATGAGAAAGTAAATCCCGCCGCTCCGACCGGCGCACTCGCGACGCGCGGGAAAGGAAGGGGGTCAGAGCTTACTATCGACACTCCACCGCGTCGCGCGCGAGTGTGGCCGATCGAGGCGATTGTCACGGCTTACGCTCCCGCTAGTGCGTCCAAAATCTTCCCTGAATGTGGATTGCCGCACAGCGGCGGGATTCTGCGCTGGATGAGCAGTAGCGCACAAGCTGCGCCAACTGTCCGAGCCGGACTGGCGGTTCGCTTCGCGTGAGACATCCGCATCCTTTGGTGCGTTCCACTTCCACTCGCCGAGCCAGGGGTCGCGCCCAAACACTTAATATTTTGAATCGAACCGTGCGCATTGCCCTGATCGATCAACATCGGCAGTGTCACCGGAGGATTGATGAATGGAGTCGATGGGAATCGAGCGACATAGATGGACAAGCCGAAAGGCCGAACGAGCGGGAGCGAAAGAGTGAATCGCACCACCGCCACTTGCACCGCCGGGATGAGAAGCAAAACCACGAGCACAATCAGAATCCATTTCTTCGCGACACCGCGTGAGGCGGAGCGTTTTACGCGGGCGTGACCGCGTGAAGCGAAGCTTTTTACGCGGAACATCAGCGCACTTTCTAGCCCGAGAGCCACGAGAGGCGAAGCCTTTTACGCGGCCGTCGATAGGATCAAATGTCAAATGTTTAGACGCGACCCCATTTCTTTCAGTCGAAAGAAGCTCCGCCAAGACATTTTCACCGGTGAAACCTAGTAATTGTGACTGCTGATCTGACTGGCTTCTTCCGAATGAGCGC
>DATIEH010000216.1:0-8731 GCA_035455905.1 Binatia bacterium
GAATACTTGCTGAGAATTTTTTCGAAGCCTTCCTTGTCAGTGTGCATGAAGCCGAACCAGTCCTGCTCTTGTGATCCTGAATGCACTGCGCAAACTGGAACATCTGGCCGACCGCGACGAGACGCGAAAGCCTAAGAATGGATTAAATCATAGGAGCCCGTGCTCGCTTTCAGCCAGCCGCCACCCGAAGTCAACAGATCGAGCATACGGCTTTTTTTGTTCGGGCTTTTTTCCAGATGATTGAGCAAAAACAGCAGGTCGATACTGCGCATCATGAGCAGGTTTTGCCGCACCGCATTTTCGAGAATCTCCGGGGCGATGGTGGTGGCGGACCTTTCGCCAATATTAGTGATGGCCATGTCGTTGTTGATCAACAATGCGGCGGGAAAGGAGTCGGATAGGCCGTGCTGTTTTCGGGCACGCGCCAGCCGCTCGATCGACGCCATTTGTACCGGGCCCTGGATTCCTTCGGACTCAACCAGAGCCACCGGCGAGTCGTCGTCCTTGACCACCAGAAAGCGCTCTTCACGGTCCATGCATTGTATCTTCAGGCCAAAGACACTCTCGAAAAGAGCCACGAGCTTGTTCCGCAGATAAATTCCCGAGCTGGCCAAAATCGCTTTGTAGTCTTTCAATGAGGCGAGTTCGCTTTCGAGACGGTTGAGCTTTCCGAGCAGATCGTTAATTTCCAGATAGAGCGGCTCCTCCGATTTGAAATGAAATTCATCGACCCAATCGGGCACGGCGATGATGCGATCGCGGCGATACCGGTTAATCGCGGCTGTCAACAGCGTCAGGACGCGGGTGGCGACTTCGAGTGTCCGTCGAGAGCTTTCAAACGGCAGGAAAAACAGTTGCGCATCGATTTCCATTCCGACCACACCGTTGCCGAGCCAAGCGATGGCGTGCCGTTCGGTGGGCAGATCCTGCGGCAGTTCGAAAACCGTAGTCGGCCTGCCGTAATGCCTCATGTACGGCTCGAATTCTTCGTCCCGGACCTTGAGCTCGAGGGGGATCTCGAGGCGATACCGTCGTCGCCGGTCGATCAGAAACGCATTGAGGATTCTCTTGCACAAATCTGTGTCGAAGATCGGCTCGGAATGAAGCCCTTGGGCGATCTGATCCGTGATTTCACCGACCAGAAAGCAGATCCATTTGCCGTCGCGCAAAAGATTAAAAACCTGTCGCTCGCGTTCGAGCATCAGCGATTTGTCCACTAGAACGAAGGTCTTCTCGCCGAAAAGTCCGCTAAAGAGATCCGTTCGCGTCTCGATTTTTTCAAAGATCCCTTGCGGAATGATGACGCCATCGGCCTCGCTCAGGTTTCTCGAGCTATAAAAGTCGACGAACTGCACGGTAACGCTCGAATTGATTGAAATCGGGTCGTGTGTGGTGGTGAATCCCGCCTGGTCGAAACCATAGGCGAAAACGGTCTCTCGCGCTCTCACGATGCTCTTGGCAAATGCATTCATTTTTACTGCCTCTCGATCAGCGAACTCATGCGAGCCGAATCAACATTTCTTCAACACATCGCGCGCCTGCTCGAGGGCCGTTCGCTGAATACTCGTGACCGGATATTCGACCGCTACGACTAGGCTCAAGGCAACATTGATCTGGCCTAATGTTCTCTGCCCGCGCTCGGAAACGGCGACCGGATCTCCTTGGCGGCGGCACTGGATGATCAACTCGTCTCTCAGGCGGACCAGCTCGCGCTCCACCTCGTCGATCTCTTTTTCAATCTCTCGCGGATGGTGCCGGGCCGAGCGGTCGAGCTGTTCGGCGATTTGCCGGCATCGTTCGGTGATAGAATCCTCTGGCGCCATTGGACTAGTCGGCTTCAGTTACTTGAAAATAATCCTCTGGCCGTCGTGCGGAATCCCTGCCCGCATGAACGATGACCGAGCGCAAAAAATAACCGCCGATCAGGGTGGCTGCGGCGGCAAACATTGACGCGCGACGCGATCGCCGCCCCGTCGCAACGCTCACGCCGTGGACGAGCAGCGGCACGGCAATGCCTAAACCCTTATAGCCGGCGCGATAGGCGGTGGCGGTAGGTGTTTCTTTTAACGGCGCGGCCAGATTGGCACGCTCCCAATGGCGATCGAGAGCGGCGCTGGCCAAGAACTCGATGGCAGCAATCATAGCCGCGAGTCTTTCCAATCGGCGCGCAGTTATTCGAGAGGCGCCGCTGGCGTGAGCGGCCAAGGTCAAAGCAGCTGTGGAAGTGGCCGCTGCGGAAATGCCGAAGAGCGCTGGTAGAAACCGGCTTGCCCGAGCCCAAAGGGGAGTGCTGGTGGAACCGAGCAATGTTCCGGTGTAAGTGGCGACGATGGCGCCCGCCCCTGTGGCAGGAAGCGCAAAAGCGCGCGCGGCGCGTCGGTACGGCGCGCGGCGCCGGCGATCGGCCAGAAATTGCAGCAGCGCCGTGATCCCGCTAAACCCTCCAAAGGCAGTAAGGGTCCATGAACCAATCGACATCGGCGACGTGCGCCGGAAGATCCGCAGCATGTTGTACCAGCGCTCCGGTGTGCGCAGGTCGGCGATCAAAAAAAGCGGTGCCACAATAATGCCGCCCAGCGACAGATAGCGTCCAGCACGGGTGATAAAACGATTACGTCTGTCGCCGGTCCAATCGGCAATAGTTGCGATGATCTGGCTCGCTCCGGCGATGCCGCCGATGAATAGATAGCTCGCGATGAGCTGGCCATAATGGCTCGGCTTTAGCACCGGCTGGCCGTAGTAGGTCTCGCCTTGATAACGCGGGCGTGTCGAGTCAACACCGCGCCGCTCTGCTGGTTTAGGTTGCCGGCCGTATGGCGCGCGTTCGCTGTTCAAAGACTCCATCGCAGTTCCTTCTATTCGCCTACCAGGGCGACGATCGCCGCGATCGCGATACCCGCCATGGTCGCCAAACCGGTGAGCAAACTCGGCAGAACTCGTCGTGACGGCAAGCTTGGCTCCGGCGGCAGGTTGTAGACTTCGGGGCGATCGGTCAGCAGAAAAAACGCGTTCAGCCGATCGATGCCGTTGGTGGCGCCGGCTGTATCGGGGGCGCCGTAGAGATAAGCATCGCTTCTGCCGTGAGCGTGTAAGCTCTCGACGCGCTTATGCGCCCGGTCGTGGAGCGCTGAAAGCTCGCCGAATTGAATCGAATCGGTCGGGCAGGCTTTGGCGCACGCCGGTTCCAAGCCGCCTTTCAACCGGTCGTAGCAGAGCGTGCATTTATGCGCCTTGCCGTCGGGAACATTCAGCTCGACAACACCAAACGGGCAGGCGGGCACGCAGTAGCCGCAACCGTTGCAGATGTCCTGCTGAACCACGACGGTGTCGAACTCGGTGCGAAAAAGCGCGCCGGTGGGACACGCTTCGAGACAGGGCGCCGGCGAGCAATGTTTGCAGACATCGCTCATCATCAGCCAGTTGCTCTGGAATGGCTGGAGGTTCATTGCCCGCGCGCCGTTCGTTTCGCTGAGTTTCTCGACAAATGTCACGTGCCGCCAGGTGGTCGCCGAAAGCGCCCCGGTATTGTCATAACTATGTCCGGTGAGCTTGAATTCTTCCGCCGGCAGCTCGTTCCATTCTTTGCACGCTACTTCGCAGGCTTTGCAGCCGATGCAGAGTGTGGTGTCGGTAAAGAAGCCGTAGCTGCGGCCCGGCTCAATCGTAGCTCCCGCCGTCAGCTCCGCTTCCTGCGGGATCACACCTGATTCGGTATGCTCGAGGGCTCTGGGATGAACGCTCATGATTGAGCAACTCCTTGGGAACTTAGCTGCAAACGTCCTTTGCGTAGATTGCAAGTGAAAGCCTTGCCCTCATGGATCGTTGTGTTTGGATCGCCCACGATCGCGGAGAGCACATTGACAACGTCTCCCGTGGCATAACCCTGCCAGCCGAAATGCCATGGCATGCCGATCTGGTAGATACGCCGCCCGGCAATTTCGAAAGGCCGGAGGCGCTCAGTCACGAGAGCGCGGCCCTCGATTTCGCCGCGCGCGGTGGAGATCACGATCCAGTCGAGATTGGCGATATTTTTTTCCGCGGCAAGTTCGGGCGGAATTTCGGCGAATCCTTCCGGCTGCAGCTCGGCGAGCGAGGGCACGAAGCGTGTCGGGATCGCTCCCGAATGATGTTCGGTCAAACGATAAGTGGTGATGACGTAGGGATACTGCGGATCGCCGACGTCGTGATAGACGTTATCGGATCGCGCCCATTTTTTTACCGGCGGATTGTCCTGCTGCCGGTACATCGGATTTCGCACCGGAGATTCCACGGGCTCATAGTGCGTCGGCAACGGCGCATCCTTCAATCCGGAAGGCACGAAGATCCAGGCTTTGCCGTCGGCGGACATCATGAACGGCGATTTGCCGTCGTGCGCGTCGACTCCCTTTTTTGGTCCTTGAGTAAAATCCGGCCGGTAACTCGGCGCTTTGCTTGACGAGAAATCGGGATTGTCTTTGCCGGTCCACTGCTGTTTATCGGCATCCCACCACATATAACGCTTGCGTTCCGACCACGGTTTGCCGTCAGCATCGGCTGAAGCGCGGTTGTACATGATGCGCCGATTGCTCGGCCAGGCGAAGCCCCAATCGAGATGAGTTCCTGGACCGTCCGGCGCATCGGGTTTTCGCGAACGCGCATGATTGAAATCGGCGCGCGGATAAGCGCCGGTATAAATCCACACGCCGCACGCGGTCGAGCCGTCATCTTTTAGTTCCTTGAAGTCGTCGATCTGCTTTCGTTCGGGCCACGTGTATCCGTTGATTTCTTTTAGCACGGCGTCGGCCGACGGCTCGTCTTGCGCGCCTTGGGTCGGATAATCCCAGGTGAGATTTTTTATCGGTTCGTCTTCGGGAGCGTGACTGTCGGCATAAAGCTGCTTCAGGCGCTTGCCGAGGTGAAACATGAACCACAGATCCGAACGGCAATCACCCGGCGGGTCGACGATTTTGTCGTGCCACTGAAGCAATCTTTGCGTATTGGTAAAGCTGCCTTCTTTCTCTCCGGGCAACGCTGCTGGAAGCAAAAAGATCTCGGTTTGGATGTCTTGGGCGCGCGCGCCGGCACCGTTGGTGTCTTCTTCCGGCGATTTGTACCAGAACGAGGCGGTTTCATTCTCGAAAGTTTCGCGCACCACCATCCATTCGAGATTCGCCAGACCCTTGCGCACGAGCTTGCTGTTGTGGCCGCCGACCACAGGATTCTGGCCGATGAGCAGCAGACCGCGAATCAAACCATCGGCGATGGCGAGCATCATCGGTTCCTGGGAGTGATCGGCGACCATCTTCGGAATCCATTGGTAGCGCCATTCGTTGTGCGGCGATGCCGCATCGCCGTACCAGGCGCGAAGCAGGCTGATGATGTACTTGGGAAAATTGTGCCACCATCCGGTGGGCGGGGTTTCCACTTCGACATATCGACCAAAGCTTTTGTGCGGCTTCATGGCGCTCGGCTGCGGCAGGTAACCCGGGAGCATGTTGTAAAGGGTAGGAACGTCGGTGCTGCCTTGGATACTGCAATGGCCGCGCAGGGCGAGAATGCCGCCGCCGGGGCGGCCGATATTGCCGAGCAGGCACTGAACGATCGCCGCCGCGCGGATCATCTGCACTCCGGTGGTGTGATGGGTCCAGCCGACGGCATAGCACCAAGCGCCGGTGCGCTCGCGCCCGGCATTTTTCAACAATGTTTCAGCGACCTTCAGAAAGGTTTCCTTCGGGCAGCCGGTGACCCGCTCGACCATCTCCGGCGTGTAGGGAGCGTAGTGACGCTTGAGAATCTGATAAACGCATTTGGGATTTTTCAGCGTCGGATCGGAAGGCGGCAGGCGGCGGGTCAACTCCTGCTGCTTCTCGATCATCTTGTCAGGGTCGTCGGTGCTCGGGTGAACGTACGCCTCGGCCAGCGTCGCGGGAATATCCATGCCGCGGTACTGCCATGAATCGACGTTGTAGGAGAGCTTTTCCGCCTCCCATCCGGAGAACAGGCCGTCCAGCTCGCTGGCGTCCTTGAAATCGTCTTCGATGATTGTGGCGATATTGGTGTAGTTGACGACGTATTCATGAAAGAACGGATCGTTCTGCCAGCGCTCGCTATTGATGATGTAGTTGATCAGCCCGCCGAGAAACGCAATGTCGCTGCCGGCGCGCACCGGCGCATAGATGTCGCAAAGCGCGGAGGTGCGGGTGAAGCGCGGATCGGCATGGATGATCGTCGCGCCTTTCTCCTTCGCCTGCATGACGAAGCGAAAAGCGACAGGATGATTTTCCGCCATGTTCGAGCCCATAATCACGACGCAGTCGGCGTTCGCGATGTCCCATTGGGTTGTGGTGGCGGCGCCGCGGCCGAAGGTGGCGCCCAGACTGGGCACCGATGAGCTGTGTCAAACGCGCGCCTGGTTCTCGATCCAGACCATTCCCAAGCCGCCGGCGCAGAGCTTTTTGATCAAATAGTTTTCTTCGTTATCGAGGGTGGCTCCGCCGAGCTCCGCAAGGGCGAGCGTGTGATTGACGGTGGTGCCGTCAGGCAATGCGCGCACGAAGGTTTCAGCGCGCGTGCGCTTGACCAGGTACGCGATCCGATCCATCGCCCAATCGAGTGAGCGTTCCTCCCAATGATCCGAATAGGGAGCGCGATATTTCACTTTCGTCAACCGGTTGGGATTGAGCATCCAGCTCACTGTGGCGGCTCCCTTCGGACACAACGTGCCCTGGTTGATCGGGCTCCGCGGGTCGCCTTCGATGTGGATCACGTCGTTTCCCTTGGCATAGATCAGTTGAGCGCACCCGACAGCGCAGTACGGACAGATACTCGTGCCCACCCGATCAGCTTCCTCAAGCCGTGGACGGAGCTTACGCGAAAGCTCGGATTGTGCGGCGGTGCTCTTCGGGTCCTCACCGGCGAGCTGCTTCGGAATAGCCCAATTGCGAAAGGCGCTGGAAAATCCGTCTCTCGAGGTTGCTTTGTTAATGACGCCATTAGTTGTTCTCGGCAAATTGTCGTCGATCGGCTGCACGACGTGGGCGATTCCGGAGCTGGTATTGGGTTCGCCTGAATACTCGATGCGAACCAAAGTGTGGGATTCTCGTAAGCGGTTTACAGCGGATACTTGAACCGGGCTTTTACGGTCGATAATAAAGAGGAAACTCCGGCCGTCGTCGGTGGTCAGGCGAAATCTTTGTTCCTGCACCACTGTTATGCGACCGACTAAAGAGCGGTTGTGCATCCCGAAGGTTTGAAACGCAATGCATATGCCCGAACAGTTGTACCGCACGAAGCTGCGGCATTCATCTAGAAGTGTTTTAGTTTTGGGTCGCGCCGTCCCAGATCTCGGACGAGAGGCCGCGGTAATTTCGCCAACTGCGAAATATCAAGAACGAAGGTTATTGGGAGTCGTTCAAGCTCGCGCGTCGGCATGGTCATCGACGAACGGCGAATTCCACTCGGGAGTCCGTGCAAGGTGCCTGCGAAATTCTCGGTCTCGATCCGCTCTACATCGCGAACACAGGTAAGCTTCTGGCGATTGTCGGTCACGAAGACGCGGCGTCGGTGCTGCGGCGAATGCGATGAGCCAAATAAAATCTGCCACTTCGCCAATTGCTAGCGCCACAGCCTGAATCATAAAAAAATCACGGACGTGTACAGAGTGTCTCATCAAAAGTGACCGAGTAAAGCGCTATGCAAATACCAGGTCATCAGAGTTTCGATCCAGAGCAAAATCAGATATTGGAATATTTCTCGTGCTCGTTGTGGCGCGCGGCAAATCAACATAAAAATTCCGATATGCTAAAAACTATAACCGTATCGATAGTATTTTTGGCTCTGGCTGCTTCGCCCCCTGCGCTGGTGGCCGATGCGCCAAAGGAGCAGGTCAAAGCCACGGTGGATCAGGTGCTCAGAATCATTCAGGAACACCCGCCGTCCGAAGACGAACAGCTCCAACGTGTCATCGCAAGGCGCTTCGATTTTGCGGAGATGGCGCAGCGAAGTTTGGGACCGCACTGGCGCAAGCTGAGCCGCGCCGAACAACAGGAGTTTGTCGATGTTTTTACCAAATTGCTGAAAAGGAATTATCTCGACCAGATCAAAGCCTATCAAAACCAAGAAGTGCTCTTTACCGGAGAGCGACGAGACGGCGAATTTGCCGTGGTAGAAACTCGGATCGTACCGCGGCAGGGCGAGCCAATAGCGGTCAACTATCGTCTCCAACTCAGCGACGGACAATGGAAGGTCTACGACGTAGTGGTCGAAGACGTGAGCGTCGTCAACAATTACCGATCGCAATTCAACCGCGTGCTGGCGCAGAGTTCATTTTCGGACCTGATCCGCAGAATGAAAGAGAAGGAGTGAGCGTTTGAAAGCCAGCGGGCCAATTGAAAAAAACCTGGCCGCGTATCTCGCTTGTCATTGTGTCGCCTTCCTGAGGATTGGACTGCACTACGCGGCGTTTACTGCAACGATTTCAGATAGACCACAACTGCTTCGGTGTCGAACTGACATTCGAAAGGGCGGCATTGGCGGGTTGGGCACCCGTCCATCGCGCGTCACTCCCGAAGTGAGCAGACGTACGCCTTGGTCGTTTGTGTAGCCGATCAGCAGAAGCGGACGTCTTCGTTGCAGCTGCGCAGATTGTAATTAGACAAGCCCGCCTATTGCTGGTATTTGTAGGGCCCGCAAAGCCCTATGCAAAGCCGCTCGGCCTCAAAAAAGACCAACCTTCGTTCTCCGGAAAATAGCG
>DATIEH010000217.1:0-2590 GCA_035455905.1 Binatia bacterium
TATAACACTCAACTGCTCGATCCTAGCGAGTACAGGAGCTACTGGGATTTCCTCAATCCCAAGCTCAAGGGCAAGATCATGTCCACGGACATTAGAAAACTGCGGGGCGCCGGAATCCCATGGCAGTTTCTGTATTATTACCCCGATCTTGGCCCCAAATTTCTTCGAAGGCTTTTCGGCGAAATGGACGTGACGATGGTCGCTGATTTACGCCAGGCGGTGGATTGGCTCGGCACGGGCAAATTTGCTCTATGCCTGCCGGTGCAAGGCGGGACGATCTTCAAGGCGAAAAATCAGGGACTGCCCGTAGATCAATTCGAGTCGTATCATTTCAAGGAAGGTGTGAATCTTTCATCGGCCTTCGGCTCGCTTGCCCTGTTGAATCGCGCGCCGCATCCGAATGCCGCCAAGGTCTTCATCAACTGGTTGCTATCGCGTGAAGGCCAAACGCTGTTCCAAAAGGTAATCTCGGTGCCAGGCGATGCGCGGAACTCGCGCAGAATCGATGTGCCAAAAGATCACATTCCGCCGGACGAGCAGCGGCGCGACAGAATGCCTTATTTCGATACCGACGATGCGGATACGAAAGACCTCACGCCAGTAATAAAGCTACTGGATGAAATATTCGCTGCAAAAAAATAAGCCACTTGGACGGGCAGAAAGAGAATTGAAGATGAAAGCGTTGTGCAACGTTTGTGTATTTTTATGTGCGCTGATTCTCCCATTCCAAGGATCGGGATTGGCTGCGGAGGCTAAGCCCGGATGGCAATCAACCTGGGAAAAGACGATCGAGGCTGCCAAGAAAGAAGGGCGCCTGAATTTCTATGTCGGGCGCTACGGCAGCGAGCCCCTGCTCAACGAGTTTCGCAAAGAGTTTCCCTGGCTGCAACTTGTCACGGTAAACGGATCGGGCAACTCCTTGGGAACGAGGATCATCGCAGAAATTCGCGCGGGTCACGTGGTCGCTGATCTTTTCAGCGGCGGCGCTAATACGAACTACGAAGTTCTCTACGAAGGAAAGGCGCTCGATTCTTTCAAATCGACTCTCATCCTGCCCGAAGTTCTCGACGAGACTAAATGGTTCGAAGGACGGCACCGATACACAGACCCGGAGCAACGCTATATTTTCGTTTATGTCGCGAACCCGTCATCCTCGGGATTTTACTACAACACGAATCTGGTGAATTCAAAGGAATTCAAATCCTACTGGGATCTGGTCGATCCCAAATGGAAGGGCAAGTATGTCTCTCAGGACCCGCTCAGCACCGGCCTCGGTGCTTCCTTGCAATTTTACTATTATCATCCCGAGCTCGGCGCCGATTACATCAAGAAGCTTTTCGGTGACATGCAGCCGGTATTCGGCCGCGACCGACGACAGATCACAGATTGGCTGGCGCAGGGACGATATGCGCTCTGTGTCGGTTGCCGCGATACAAACCGGGCAAAAAATCAGGGCTTGCCGGTCGATGAGCTAGACAATGTCGACTGGAAAGAGGGCGTGCAGCTCACTTCGGGCGGCGGCTCGATGAGTGTTATCAAAGGCGGCCCGAATCCGAACGCAGCCAAGGTCTTCATCAACTGGTTTCTCTCGCGCCGCGGCCAGCTCGCGCTGCAAAAGCATAATGACCTTTATGGCGAAGATGCGCCGAATTCCCGGCGCATCGATATTCCCAAGGATATGCTCGTGCCGGTGATGCGATTAAAAACCGGGACGAAATACTTCGACGTTTCCGATCCTAAATATGCGGACATGACGCCGATGTTCAATGTGGTCAAGGAGGCGCTGAAGGGAAGAGAGGGGAAATAGAACTTGCATCAGCCCCTTTATTCAGACGATTGCGCCGGAACCGAAAATGTGGGATTATCCCACCATGCCAATTACCACTGCGGACAACAAAAAACGGGTCGTTATTCCCGCTGCTCGCCCCGGCGATATCTTTGAGATTCAGCAGCAGAGTGGAGAACGGGTTGTTCTGGTCCGTCTCGTCAAGCCCAAACCAAAAGCTCGGCTGAGCCGAGCCGAGGCCTTGCGAGCAATCGCTTCTCGGCCCTTGCGCCCTAAGATGAGTTGGTCTGAGCTCCGTCGGATTACACGCGAGCCATGATGCTTTTGGACACCAATGTTTTGATCTATGCGTCCGATACGCGTTCGGTTCATTGTCGTTGGGCTCGGCAAACTATCGCCGAGGCAGTGGCTGGAGAGGGTGCCGCGGTCAATGCCGTGACATTAGCTGAATTATGTGTGGGCGATGCCGAGCCGAGCACTGTCGCCGACCGTGTCCGCGGCTGGGGTGTAGAGGTGCTGGACATCCCCTCCGCTGTCGCTGAGATCACTGCCCGTGCCTTCGTGAGCTACCGCAACCGGCGTAAGCGCAGTACAGACCGAGATGTGTCGTCAATTCCTTTGCCCGATTTTTTCATCGGCGCGCATGCTCAAGGCATGGGCTGGACTTTGGCGACAGCGGATCAAGATCGCTATAAGATGTACTTCCCGAAAGTTCGGCTAAAGAGTCCGCCTGCCTAGCGTGCCAACTTGCCTTGAGCGATAGATATCGCTCTGTTTGCCCGTACTAAAGAGACTACTTTTGAA
>DATIEH010000218.1:0-3583 GCA_035455905.1 Binatia bacterium
GCAGATGCCGTCGTCGTGCTGACCAGCGTCGTCACGAACTCTAACCGAAAGCCGATCGTCGACATTGCAGCCAAAAACCGGCTGCCGGCAATATACTATACCGCTGAATGGGTCGAGTCCGGAGGGCTTCTAACCTATGGAGCGAACTTTCCCGATCTGTTCCGACGCGCGGCAACCTATGTTGACAAGATTCTGAAAGGCGCCAAGCCCGGCGAGCTCCCGGTCGAGCAAGCGCGCAAATTCGAGCTCATTGTGAATCTCAAGGCAGCGAAAGAAATCGGACTGTCAATTCCCCCGAATGTGCTGGCCAGAGCAGATCGGGTCATTCGATAAAAGTAGGCATCAGGCAACAGAATCATGCGATGGCGTGAGCGGTGAGGCTGAGACGCGAGAAAGGCAACAAATTCAAGTTCTAAAAACAATGTATCAAAGACGTTTTTTACTCGCCCTCGGTGCGTTGGCCCTCATGTTTGGCGGCGGCGTAGCGCACGCCCAGGCGCCGAAGAATATCGCCCGAGTCGGAATTCTCTTTGTCGGCGGCAAGGACCAGCCCCATTTAGCTGCCTTTAAAAATGCCCTCGCCGAACGAGGTTACACGGAAGGCAAGAATATCGTCTTCGAGTATCGGTATGGAGAGGGCCGTTACGATCGGCTGACGGACCTCGCCGACCAGCTCGTGCGCGATCACGTCGATGTAATCGTCACCACGTCTTCGGTCAGCGCCTTGGCTGTGCGCAAGGCGACGCGAACTATCCCAATTGTCATGACGAGCGGTAATCCGCTCGAACAGGGTCTCGCCGCGAGCCTCGCGCAGCCCGGTGGCAATGTGACCGGGCTTAGCTTATTCGTCGGCGATCTCAGCGGTAAGCGCGTCGAACTTCTCAAAGAGGCCTTTCCTGACCTGACGCGTGTCGCCTGTCTCTGGAGTCCCCGGGAAGATCCATCGACAACCGCTTTCAGAGAGACCGAGCGAGCGGCGAAGGCGATTTCAATGCAGCTCTATTCGATCGAGCTGCGCAGCGCAGCGGACATCGACAAGGGTTTCGCCACCCTACCACGGTCCGTCAACGCGGTGTTGGTGACGATGAATCCACTCGTAACCCTTAACTCAAAAAAGATCGTCGAGCTCGCGCTGAAACATCGGCTGCCCGGTATGTATCCAACCCGGCAATTTGCCGAAGAAGGCGGATTGCTCGCCTACGGACCGCTGATCAGCGATCTTTATCGCCGTGCAGCGATCTACGTCGATAAAATTCTGAACGGAGCGAAACCAGCCGACCTACCTATCGAGCAACCAACGAAATTCGAGTTCCTGGCGAACCTCAAAACCGCCCGGCAGATCGGCGTCACCATCCCGCCGAATGTGTTAGCGCGGGCGGACCAGGTAATTCGGTAATTTTAGATTTTCGATTGCCGATTTTAGATTAGAGAAAAACGTATGACACTATTCTGCGTCCAACGCGCTCTGTTCTCATCCGATAATCGAAAATCCAAAATCAAAAATCTAAAATGGTGGGGAGTTTTGGCTATCTGTTTCAGATTGGCGTTCGACGGGGCTGTGGCCGAGGCGCAGCAGGCGGGGAAAATTCCCCGCATCGGTTACATATCGGGGACATACAATCCGAGTAACCCCGGTCCGTATGTCGAGGCGCTGCGGCGCGGCATGCGCGAGCTTGGCTATACCGAGGGAAAAAATTTCATTGTCGAATATCGTGGAGCAGAGGGCAGGCTTGAAACGATTCCGGGTATTGTCGATGAACTCATTCGTCTAAAAGTCGATGTTCTTGTCCTCCCGCTTGTTGGCGCGATCGACGCCGCCAAGAAGGCAACCAAAACAATCCCCATCGTGATGATTGCCCAAGTGGATCCTGTGGCCGCTGGCTTTGTCACCAGCATGGCTCGACCTGGCGGCAATATAACGGGCATCGCCACATTACAGCGCGATCTGAGCGGCAAACGTCTGGAGCTCCTTTCGGAGGTCGTCCCGCGCTTATCGCGTGTCGGAATTCTTCGAAGCGCGGATGAAGCCGTGTCCATGCTCGGGTTGAAGGAATATGAAACCGCGGCGAGCGCTCTCAAAATTCAGGTGCAGTCCCTCGAGGTCCGCGAGCGGAACCTCGATCTAGAAGCACCGTTCAAAGAAGCGCTGAAGGCGCGCGCCGATGCTCTTATCACCATCACCAGCAACCCTCTATTTAGCAACTCCAAACAGGTAGTGCAGCTCGCGATCAAAAACGGACTTCCTTCGATGTATGAAGGAAGCAGTTGGGTCAATGCCGGCGGGCTGATTTCGTACTCCGCCAATGACATCGAGGTTTTTCACCGCGCTGCAACATACGTCGACAAGATTCTCAAAGGCGCCAGGCCGGCCGACCTGCCCATCGAGCAGCCGACCAAGTTCGAGCTGGTCATCAATTTAAAAACTGCGAAGCAGATTGGTCTGACGATTCCATAAAAAGTCTTGGTCCGGGCGGACAAGGTCATCAAATGACAGTTGGCAGGAAGCAGCGAGCAGTGAGCAGCAAACACGAAAGAACCAGCCATGTGAGTCGAATCCTTGTCCTAGTCTGCCTGCTGCCTGCTGTCTTTCTGCCCGCTGGCTCAGAGGCGCAACAGCCGATGCAAATTACCCGAATCGGCTTTCTCATTGTCAGCACTCCCACGGCAATCGCAGATCGCCTGGAGGCTTTTCGGCAGGGTCTGCGCGAACTCGGTTATGTGGAAGGTAAACAGGTCATCATCGAGCAACGGTGGGCGGCGGGAAAAATCGAGCGCATGCCCGAACTCGCGGCCGAACTAATGCGCCTCAAGGTAGATGTCATTTTATCGGCCGGTCCGCAGGCGACCCGCGTCGCCAAGCAAATCACTTCCACAACTCCGATTATCATGGGCTTCGACAACGACCCCGTTGGTAATGGATTCGTCGCGAGCCTGGCGCGCCCAGGCGGGAACATTACCGGCTTGTCGACTCTCGCCCCGGAGATTAGCGGAAAACAACTCGAACTGTTGAGTGAATTGATTCCTCAAGTGTCGCGAGTCGCCGTATTGGGGAGCTCAACCCAGCCGGGCACCGCGCAAACATTCAAAGAGCTCGAACTCGCGGCAAGAAACCTCAATATCAAGCTTCAGTTCTTAGACGTACTCCACACCGAGGATATGGAGGCTGCAGTCGGCGCAGCAGTTACGCGGCGAGCCGATGCAGTCCTGGTGCTGAACAGCCCGGTATTCAATTCTCCACGCACGCATATTACGGGTCTTGCGGCGAAGAGCCGTCTACCTACATTCTATTGGGCCACAGAATTCGTGGAAGCGGGCGGCTTAATGACTTATAGCGTGAACTTTGCCGACTTATTCCGACGCGCAGCCACATACGTAGACAAGATTCTAAAGGGCAGGAAGCCCGCGGACCTGCCGGTCGAGCAGCCGAAGAAGTTTGACTTCATCATCAACCTCAAAGCGGCGAAGCAAATCGGCCTGACAATTCCGCCGAACGTACTGGCGAAGGCGGACAAAATCATCAAATAATTGGGAATTAGCTATCAGGCACTGGTTACGCTGATTGACCCTATTCGCGACTTCGTCG
>DATIEH010000219.1:0-12549 GCA_035455905.1 Binatia bacterium
CGTGCTGCTCGATATCTGGATGCCTCAGATGGATGGTATTGGGCTCTTAAAAGAGATCAAGAGCCAGAAACCGGATATCAATGTCGTGATGGTTTCGGGCCACGGTAATATTCATACCGCAGTGACCGCGACAAAATTCGGAGCTTTTGATTTTATCGAGAAACCCGTTTCTCTTGACGGGTTGCTATCGACAGTTCAACGTGCGCTCGGCGAAGCCCCGGTACCCGGCGGAAGAACGCAACCCGGCACGCGATCCAAAAAGGTTCGTGCTGGAAAACCTGCCGTAGTCAAAACAGCGGCGGCCGGACAACGGATCAAACAAAAGACACTAGCGAAAAGTGTCGTCCTCTCCGGCCAAGGTCTTCACTCCGGTGTTAAGACGGGTCTCATTTTGCATCCGTTACCTGCGAACAGCGGCATTCTTTTCACCGGCATCTCCGGCGATGTCACAGTGCCTGCGCATTTGGACTACGTCGGTTCGACCGGATACGCGACTTCGCTCCGATCCAAGGACTATGCCGTCGGCACGGTGGAACACCTGCTTGCGGTATTGCACAGTTATGGGATCAGCAATCTGCTGATCAAAGTACAGGGAGAAATTCCGATTCTGGACGGATCGGCATTGGAGTTTTGTGAGGCGATCGACGAGACCGGTGTCGAAGAGCAGGACGAAGAAGCAGCCGCTATCGTCATTGACCGGGAATATCGGATCGATGCGAAAGGCGGTCAATCGATCGGCATTGAGCCGGCGGAGAGTTTTTCAGTCCGCTACGTCTTACGTTATCCCCAACCCGTGGGCGAGCAGGAGCACCTATACGTGTTTCGCGGCCCGGAGTTTTTCAAAGCGGAGATCGCGCCAGCGCGCACCTTTGGCTTTCTTAAAGATATCGCGCAGATGCAAAATATGGGACTTGCGAACGGCGGGCGACTCAGCAATTTTATTTTGATCGATGACGAAAAAATTGTGAATACTCGACTTCGGTTCGAAAACGAATTTGCGCGCCATAAAATTCTCGACATATTGGGTGATTTCTACTTGCTCGGTCGGCCGATTCTTGGCGCGCTGACAGCGATAATGACCGGCCATTCGGACAATATTGCGCTCTTGCGCAAGGTGCGCGAAGGAATGGAATTATAAGCGCGCTGCCGGACGCTCTATGGACGCTCACTTTCCGCGGTTGTTTACTGTTGATGAAGCCAATGAATTGTTGCCGAACGTGCGGGTGTTGGTGGAGCAGATTTTAGAAAATATCCGCCGGCTTAAGAGCGCCAGTGAAACGGTGATTCGAAAAGAAGGGCTCGATCCGGAGACGCCGAATCTGATGAATCGACTGCGTGACGACAGTGAGATCGCCAAATTGATTGGGCAGGTGAAGGGTTGGGTCGAGGAGATCAATAGCTACGGTTGCATTTGCAAGGGCGTCGAGCAGGGGTTGATCGATTTTCCCTGCATGCTCGGCGCGGAAGTGGTTTTCCTCTGTTGGCAAATCGGCGAATCGAGCGTCAACCACTGGCACCGCATCGAGGATGGATTTGCCGGTCGCAAACCGCTGCTCGACAGCGAAGCGGTAAAGCCGGACAGCAAAGTTTCCTACCATTAAGCCTTGAATTGCCGGTCGTGCCGCGCATGAGAGCCTGCTCGAAGCGCGCAAAGTGTCACCTCTCCTCTTGTCGGCTGTCAGATGCTTTAGAGGCGTTTGTCTGAAAAAATCGAAGGGCTTCAGAAGGCATTGTGAGCCGATTTCCTTTACGCCTTAACAACTCGTATTGTAGTTACAGTTTTGGCTATGAACTCGGTAGCGCCTTCTAAAAAAGCCGCGTTGTCTTCGCGTATCAAAGAAGAAGCGCAGCGATTGGGCTTCGGACTTGTGGGAATTTCGCCGGTGGCACCGCCGCCGCACGAGCAGTTCTTCGCTCAATGGCTCCGCGCCGGTTTCGCGGGAAAACTCGATTACATGCAGCGCACCGAGCTCTTACGCCGTGATCCGCAGCAACTTGTTCCCTGGGCGATTTCGGTCATTTCTGTTGGGCTGAGCTACAATACCCATTTTCCCCGACCCCACCCCTCTGCTCAGAAAACCGGCTGGATTTCGCGCTATGCATGGGGAGATGATTACCACGATTTGATGCGGGATCGGCTTGAGTCTCTCCTCAAGCAAATCCACGCTTTAAACGGACATCCGCTCGAAGGTAAGGCGTTCGTCGATTCCGGGCCGGTTTTGGAGCGCGACTTCGCGGGAATCGCCGGGATCGGATGGATCGGCAAGAACACCCACCTCATTTCTCCCAAGCAGGGATCTTGGTTTTTTCTCGGCGAATTATTCGTTGACTTGCCGCTGGCTTATGATCGCCCGATTCGCGACCGTTGCGGCCGCTGTGATTTATGCATCCAAGCCTGCCCCACTGGAGCATTTGTCGGACCCTATGTTTTGGATGCACGGCGCTGTATTTCCTATCTGACCATCGAGCTCAAGGATTGGATTCCGCGCTCGCTACGGCCGCTTATCGGCAATCATATATTTGGTTGTGATATTTGTCAGGAGATCTGTCCATATAATGCAAAGGCTCCCACCAGTTCCGAGCCGGCCTTTGCGCCGCGCGCGGGGCTTTATGCACCGCAATTGATTCCATTTCTGGCGCTCGATGAAAGAGAATTTCGCCGACGCTTTTCCGGGAGCCCGATTTTACGAGCGAAACGGCGCGGATTTTTGCGCAACGTCGCCGTTGCGCTGGGAAACCTCAAAAGTACGGCAGCCGTGCCGGCGCTGATCGGGGCCTTGGCTGACGATGAAGCGCTGGTACGCGGCCATGCCGCCTGGGCACTGGGCGAGATCGGGTCTGCGGACGCGATTGCGCCGCTAGAGCGAGCGTTGGAAAGTGAATGCGACAGCGCAGCAGCCGATGAAATTTGTGCAGCGATTGTCGCATTAAGCGATGCCGACCGTGATGGAGTTGCCTAGACCGCTGCCTTCTCCAAAGCATCCAGTAAGATCTTCGGGATCCGAATAATCTTTCCGGTGAGATCCGTGCAGGCGTGCTCGGTCATCCCGGTCGCGATTGTCGATCGATCGCTGTCGCGCCAGAGGACATATTTAAACGTGAGCGAAGCGCGCCTGCACTCGCACAATTCGGTTTCGATTTGAATAAGTTCATCGTAGCGGGCCGATTCTACATAACGACAACTCACTTCCACCACGGGGAAATGAGATCCCTGCTGCTCGATGATCGAATAGGGCAAGCCGATTTGTCGCAGGAACTCGGATCGGCCTTGTTCAAACCAACGCAAGTAATTTGCATAATAGACGACGCCCATTTGATCGGTGTCGCCGTAAATGACGCGATAGGAAGTGATTCTTTTAACCGGTGATTTTTTCATCACAAAGATCCTTCTAGTAATTTCCCGCGCTGTTCTCAACGAGCTCACCGCCGGCTTTACCTTGACAAGCGAAACTGAATTATGATTTAAGCTGATAAAATTATCTTTAGCGAAAACTATCGAGCTTCCGAAATAGTTGAGTTCCGAGGAGGATCCGAATGAACAGTTCAGTGACAACGATTTTCTGGCCGCTCAGCGTGACGCTGATGACCGTGCTGGCAATCGCCTGCAGCTCGGTGGAGGAGAAACCGGCACCCGCGCCGGCCGCCTCGGCTTCCAAACCCGCGCCCGCTCCGGCTCCGGCGCCGGCACCCGCGCCGGCGAAATCAGAACCCGCCAAGGCAGCAAAAACCAAAGCCGTCGAGGTGGAGGGTGTAATCAGTGCGGTGGGCCAACGAACCATAACATTTCAACTCGAGCGCAAGGGCAAAGTTCGTGAAGAGGTTGTGGGCGTCGATGATAAGACGAAGATTGAGAAAGGCGGGGCCAACGTGAAGCTGCGCGATCTACAAGAGACCGACCAAGCGCTGATCAATTACGAACCGGAAGCTTACACCCCCGCAATTGCCATCAAAGTCACCGGTAAGGGAAAAATCCAAAAGGTTGGAGGCGACGACTAGGAGCGATATCTGTCTGCGCGATCCGCGCCGACAATTTCCAAGTCGAAGGACTGATCATCCCGCAGAATTCTAAACGAGATCCGTTCCCCTGGGCGCTTTTTCCACATTTCCTGATAAAGCTCCTGGCGCGAACGGATTTCTTTTTTCTCGACGCTCAAGATGATATCGCCCTGTTGCAGACCGAACTTCGCGGCCGGACCGTTGGGAACCACGCCGCCGATGACGATGTGCCCGGCCATCACTTGGGGATAAATGCCGAGCCATGGCCGCCGAGGACGGCTTCGGACCTGGCCGTACTGCTTCAGTTCGTGTTCGTAGGTCCGATAGTAATCGATCGGGATCGCCAGGGTAAATTTTCCGACTTCATTCAGATTCAACGATACCACGCCCAGTAGCTCCGCACGAAAATTTGCAAGGGTACCGCCACCGAACCCTGGGTTTGAGGCGGTGATTCGAATGGTCTTGTCGAGCATATACTCCCATTGCCCGTCGTATCCCTCGGTCGACGTAATGTAACCGCCGCTCACGCGGCGGCTCGCCTCGCCGTTACTGGCGATCATCACCACGGGCTGGCCAGGGATGACTGAATCCGGCGGTGCCAGCTTCAGCGCCGGCAGATCGTGGCCGGATATTTTTACTAATGAAAGCCCGGTTTCTTGATCCTCCGCGGCGATCTGAGCGGGATATTGTTCACCATCGGATAAAGTGACGGTAATCGAAGCGGCGCCCACCGTAACGTAGTGTACCGTCAAAATGTTACCGTCTGGATCAATAATGGTACCCGAGCCGACGCGCTCGGAGCCGAGGTTTCGAGCGGACGGATGCTTGTCCGGAATCTTGACGTGAAGATCTACCGTCGACGGCAGGATCGAATGAATCAAACCAATGTGACCGTTCAAAGTCGCGCTCCTTCGGGATAAACGAATTTTGCTCCCGCGGAGGCGCTGTTGACCGGGTTTGCATAAAGCCGGCCTTGCCACGTATTGCGATCTATCAAGGTTTTGTAGATGTCATTGTGCACACCGATTTTGTCGATCGACCACTGCGGAGCAACCGTGATCGCGCGATAGGTTTCACCGGTCAAACGGTGGACGATCATGTTGGGATTCAAAAGCTCGAGAAAATCCACCACCAGCGATACATATTCGGCACGGGTAAATAGCGGAAAAGGCTCCTTCTCGTAAAGCTTCGCAAGCGGGGTGTGTTTAATCACGTGCAGGTTGTGCAACTTGACGCCGTCAATCGCCAAGCGGTTGAGCAACGCCGGCGTATTTAAGATGTCCGCGCCAGTTTCGCCGGGAAATCCGAGAATCAAATGCGTGCAGACGCGAAGGTCGCGAGCTTTGGCACGAGCTACCGTGTCTATATATTCCGCCAAGCCGTGGCCACGATTGACCCACGCCAGCGTGCGGTCGTACATGGACTCGAGTCCGAGTTCCAGCCACAGATACGTTTGCTGTGCCAGATCATAGAGTAGATCTAGAGTTGATTCCGGCAGACAATCCGGTCGCGTCGCGATCGAAATTCCAACTACCCCGGGAAAGTCGAGAGCCTCGCGATAAAGTTTTTCAAGCTTCGCGGTGGAATCATAGGTATTCGTGTAGCTTTGAAAGTAGGCGATGAACTTCTCCGCTTTATGGCGCTTCCGAAGCGCGAAAGCACCTTGTTCAAGTTGTGCGGTCACGGATTGCCGCGGCCGATATTCCTGGGGTGTGTGGCTCGCGTTATTGCAATAAATACAACCGCCCACGGCGACTTTGCCGTCGCGGTTGGGACAAGTGAAGTCTAATCGCAGGCCAATTTTGTAAACGCGGGCGTCGAACACCTCGCGCAGGGCGCAATTGAACGAATTAAAGCGCTTGCCCCGCCACTGGGCTGCCAATGTTTTGGGAAAATCCATGACTTGAACATCAACACGGTTAACAAAAACATCGTGAATACTCAAGGCGAAGGCGGGTCGGGGTCCTGAAGCCCTCGTGTCTCGGAACTCGCCGATTTCATGCAGCTTTTCGAGCATCGCTGGTGCTCGTCGGCTTGACATGCCGAGTGAATTGTCTATATTCATTTAACACGCTTCGCCTATGACCGCTGATGAAAATCTCCGTTGACGAGATTCCTCAATCTCCTAAAGAGATACACTTCTCCGAACGTATTGAGGAACTAAACGAGCTTTACCACCGGACCCCAAACCGGGACTTTATTTTTCCAACAAGTCTGGAAGTGGACTTGGTTTACTATCGCTCCGGGCAGGATATTTTCTTCAGCGGGACTTTTCATGGTTTCTTGAAGGGGCGTTGCAGCCGTTGTACGGAAGACTACAGCTTTACACTGGACAAGCCGTTCGAATTCGTATTAACTCCTGATCCAACCAAGGCGGACCGTCGAGCCGAGGAGCTGCATCGCGACGATCTCGGTGTCAGCTACTATTCGTCGGACGAAATCGACCTTGAACCGTTGATTGCCGAGCAGGTGATCCTGGCTTTGCCGACGCGCCCGCTCTGTTCAGATGATTGCCGCGGCCTGTGCAGTCATTGCGGTGCAAATCGCAATAAAGAGGATTGCGCCTGCAACGCTGAAGCCGGTGATCCTCGAATGGCGATCTTCCGATCTCTCAAAGTCGGTCGCTAAAACTTACGCTTCACACCGAAACGTTATTTCGGCCGCGCGCCAGCGGAGAAAGATAGGACTAAACCGATGCCGGTACCAAAAAGAAGAACATCCAAGCGGGTCAAAAATCAACGTCGCGCGCATGACGCTCTTACCAAGCCGCAATGGAGCACTTGTGCCAATTGCGGCGAGACGACTCGGCCGCACCACGCGTGCTCCCATTGCGGCTTTTACCGTGGCCGCGCCGTTATTCAAGTCGAGCAAAGCTAAGCCGTTCCGCTTATGCCGAGAATTGCCGTTGACGCCATGGGCGGCGACCACGCCCCGCAAGCGGTGATCGAGGGCGCGGCGCTTGCCGCGCACGAATTCGGCGTCGAGGTTATTTTGGTCGGTGACCAGGAAATTGTCGAGCGGGAACTCGCCAATCACCCGAATCGACCCAAAGTCAGCGTCTTCGCGGCCTCTGAACTCGTGCCCATGCACGAATCCCCCAGTGTTGCCCTGCGTAAAAAAAATTCTTCGATGCGAGTTGCATTCGATCTTATGAAGCATGGCAAGGCTGACGCCGTAGTCAGCGCGGGGAATTCGGGAGCGATGATGGCGCTGGGCATGTTCGTGATGGGCACGCTCCCGCAGGTTGCCCGCCCAGCGATCCTCATTGTGGTTCCGAGCTTGACTAAAGGCACGGTAATCATCGACGCCGGTGCAAATGTCGACTGTAAACCGCGCCATCTGGTTCAGTTCGGGCTCATGGGCTCCATCTATGCCGAGCGTATTCTTGGCATCGCCAGCCCACGGATCGGCGTGTTGAGCAATGGCGAGGAGGAAAACAAAGGCAATGATCTGACTCGGGCGGCGAGCGAGGAGCTCTCGGCGACAACGCTGAACTACATCGGATATGTCGAAGGGCGGGATATTTTCGACGGTAAAGTCGACGTGATCGTTTGTGACGGGTTTACCGGCAACATCGCACTCAAAACCATGGAGGGCGTGGCAAGCTTCGCCGGTGCCGTCCTCAAGGATGCCTTTCAGAAAAATCTCTCCACGAGAGTGGGCTACTTGCTCAGTCGCGGTTCTCTCCGTGAAGCTTACCGCCGGCTCGACTATGCGGAATACGGCGGCGCGCCTCTGATCGGTTTGGACGGCGTAGCGATCATTGCCCATGGAGGCTCCAACGCTTTAGCGATCAAAAATGCCATTCGCGCCGCGGCCAATGCAGTGGATCAACAAATCAATCGCCACATCGGCGAGGCATTGGCTGAAAGCCCCGGCGTCGGGACGAAGAAGGAGGGGCTTTCGCGAAAGCTTTGGGAGCGCTTCAAGTCGAAGATCGAATCCCTTGGCGAGAAAACCGAGCCCGAGTCTACTCCGGAAGAGCGGAGGCGCGGTGGCGCATAACCTTGCCTTGGTATTTCCGGGTCAGGGATCGCAATATGTCGGCATGGGCAAGGCGCTGAGCGGCGATTTCGCCGCCGCCAAGAACACCTTTGCCGAAGCAGACGACGCGCTTGCCTTCCCGCTGAGCCAGCTCTGTTTTACCGGTCCCGAAGAAGATTTGAAACTCACCGAGAATACGCAGCCTGCAATTCTGGCGACTTCGGTGGCGGCTTTCCGGGTGCTACAAGCTGAGACGCCGTTGCGACCGACACTGGTAGCAGGTCATAGCCTCGGGGAGTACAGCGCGTTGGTGGCGGCCGGCGCGCTCGCGTTTCGCGACGCGGTCAAGGTCGTTCGTGAGCGCGGCCGGTTAATGCAGCAAGCCGTTCCCGCTGGCGCAGGCGCAATGGCGGTGGTGTTGGGCTTGGATAGGGATGCTATGTCGGCTCTTTGTGCCGAAGCAAGCGGCGATGAGATTGTCGCGCCGGCCAACTTTAACGGCGGCGGCCAGATCGTCATCGCCGGCACAAAACGCGGCGTTGCACGAGCCGTTTTTCTGGCCAAGGAACGCGGCGCAAAACGGGTGCTGGATCTGCCGGTCAGCGCCCCATTTCATTGCCCGTTGATGAAGCCGGCGGCTGAAGGTCTGGAAGCGCTTTTGCGCGATGTTTCCGTGCAGCCATTAAAGCTCGGTGTCGTCACGAATGTTGAAGCCGAAGTCAATTGGAATTCGGACCGAGTCAAATCGTTGTTGGTCGAGCAGACGACTCACCCAGTCCGCTGGGAGGAATCGGTCAAGAAGCTTGACGAACTCGGATTCCGCAAGGTGATCGAAGTCGGCCCAGGAAAGGTCCTCAAGGGTCTGATCAAGCGCATCGAGCCGGCCATGACAGTGGAAAATTTCGATTTGCCCCAGGATCTCTCTAAAGTGCTGGCGGTAATGCAATCATGACACTCGCAGGTCAAGTCGCCGTTGTCACTGGCGCCAGCCGCGGGATCGGGCGCGCAATCGCGCTGTCCTTGGCGAAAGCCGGCGCTTACGTCGTACTGAACTATCGCGGTAACCAAACCGCCGCGGATACCAGCCTCGCAGCCATCGTCGAGCAAGGTGGGCGTGGCGAGCTCTCTCGATTTGACGTCGCCAACGAAAGCGAAATCGAGCAGGCGGTCAAAAAAATCGTTGACGGTCATAACAAAATTGATATTCTCGTCAACAATGCCGGGGTAACCGCCGATAATTTGTTGATGCGAATTTCAGCTGTTGACTGGGACCAAGTTATCGGAACCAACCTGAAGGGAACGATCCTCTGTACTAAAGTTGTTTCCCGCCATATGATCCGCCAACGCTTCGGCAGGATCCTCAATATGTCATCAGTGGCGGGCCAGACGGGCAACGCCGGCCAATCGCTTTACGCCGCTTCCAAGGCGGGAATTATCGGTTTTACCAAGACGATTGCACGGGAACTGGCTTCAAGAAACGTTACGGCAAATGTCATTGCCCCCGGATTTATCGAGACGGATATGACGGCGAAGCTATCGGAACAGCAACGGGAGAAGTCTGTTCAGCTCATTCCACTCGGACGTTTTGGCACTTGCCAGGAAGTCGCCGACATGGTTGTATTCCTCGCGGGGGAAAAAGCCGGCTACATTACTGGCCAGGTTTTTAGCATTAATGGCGGATTATACATGTAGGATTCTGAAGCAGGAGGTATGTGAAAGATGGCGGCATCCGTTCAGGCTAGGGTCAAAGAGATCGTCTGCGAGCAACTGGGGGTCAGCGCCGATGAGGTCACCCCGGAGGCGTCCTTTATCGAAGACTTGGGAGCGGACTCACTCGACATCGTCGAACTGGTGATGGCGCTCGAGGAAGAGTACGAGATGGAAATCTCGGATGAGGATGCGGAAAAGATTAAAACCGTTCAGGACGTGATCAGCTACATTGAGGCGCATCGCTAGCAGTCGGTGGCTTCTCTGCGGCGCATCGCCGCGGTCTGATCGGCCGAGCAATCGCTTCAGTTATTCACCTAAATCGCAGGGTCGTGGACGCGTTCTCCACGTCCTGCGATTTTCTTTATCGGCGGACTGGGAACTCAGGAAAGAACGGCACAGGATTACGGAATCATGATTGCCTTCGGTTGCGATCACGGCGGCGTCGAGCTCAAGGATTTTCTTGTTGTTCGCTTGCGCTCGAAGAGTATCGACGTGCACGACCATGGAACCTTCGACCGGCAGTCGGTGGACTATCCCGATTACGCGCGCGAAGTGGCGCAGCGGGTCGCCTCCGGGGAGGTGGATCGAGGCGTGCTCATTTGCACGAGCGGCATTGGCATGTCGATCGCCGCCAACAAATTTCCTGGCATCCGCGCCGCGCTGGTGCAGGATCTCGACGGCGCGCGCTCCAGCCGCGAGCACAACGACGCCAATATCCTGGTGCTGAGCGGCGCCAAAACCGAGCCGCCGCTGGCGCTGCAAATCGTCGAGACCTGGCTTTCGACTCCGTTTGCTGGCGGACGCCATCAACGGCGGGTGGATAAAATCTCCCAAGTCGAGCTGGCTCTCGGCACAACGCTTGGCGGCAAATCCAAAAAGAGCGCGAAGGTGCTTATGTCATTTCTCGAAGAGACCGATCCGAAAGTGTATGCGGCGATTCAAAAAGAAACCCAGCGGTTGGAAGACAATTTGGAGTTGATCGCCTCTGAGAACGTGGTCAGTGAGGCGGTGTTGGAAGCTCAGGGCTCTGTGATGACCAACAAGTATGCGGAAGGGTATCCGGGAAAACGCTATTACGGCGGCTGTGAGTTCGTGGACGAAGTGGAATCCCTTGCCATTGCCCGAGCCAAGGAATTGTTCGGCGCCGATCATGCTAACGTGCAGCCGCACTCCGGCTCGCAGGCGAATATGACCGTCTATCTATCGGTGCTGAAACCGGGAGATACTTACCTCGGGATGAATCTCGCGCACGGCGGTCATCTTTCAATGGGAAGCCCGGTCAATTTCTCTGGATTTATTTATAAGGTCATTCCCTATGGGGTGTCGGAAAAAAGCGAAACCATCGATTACGACGAGTTGGAGCGGCTGGCAAAGGAGCATCGTCCGAAGTTGATTGTCGCCGGCGCTAGCGCCTACCCGCGCATTATCGACTACGCCCGTTTTCGACAGATCGCCGACCAGGTCGGGGCGCTCCTGATGGTCGATATGGCGCATATTGCGGGGCTCGTTGCCGCAGGATTGCACCCGAGCCCAGTGCCCTACGCCGACTTCGTCACAACGACAACGCACAAGACGCTCAGGGGCCCGCGCGGTGGCATGGTGCTGTGCAAAGCCGAACATGCCAAAACCGTCGACAGCAAAGTATTTCCCGGCATGCAAGGCGGTCCGCTCATGCACGTGATCGCCGCCAAAGCCGTGGCATTGAAGGAAGCCCTGAGTCCCGAATTCAAAGTGTACCAGCAGCAGATCGTCAAAAATGCTCAGGCACTCGCAAAAGGTTTAATGAACAAAGGTTTCCGGCTCACCTCGGACGGCACCGACAACCACTTGATGCTGGTAGATCTGAGGAAATCGGAACTGACGGGAAAGGCCGCTCAAGAGAGTCTCGATAAGGCACGCATCACGGTCAATCGCAACGCGGTGCCCTTCGATACGCGCTCCCCTTTTGTAACCAGCGGGATTCGTATCGGAACTCCGGCGGTTACGACTCGCGCTATGCAAGAAAACGAAATGACTGCGATTGCGGACTTCATTTCGCGAGCGTTGAGCCATGTGAATGATGATTCGGTGCTAAGCGCCATCGGCGATGAAGTGGGGGAGTTGTGCAAGAAGTTCCCGGTTTATCCGCACCGTTTGGCTAATAAGAGGAAGGCCGAGGACGGACGATAGAGAATGGAAGCTAGTCGGCCGCCATCCTCTGTCCTCCACCCTCGATCTTCGGTTGATCCATGAAATGTCCCTACTGCCATGAGACGGAAAATCGCGTGATCGATTCCCGTCTGAGCAAAGATAACAATATGATTCGTCGCCGCCGGGAGTGCGGGCGCTGCAATCGGCGGTTTACCACCTACGAGCGCGTCGAGGAGATGATGCCACTAGTCGTTAAGAAAGACGGCCGGCGCGAAAGCTACGACCGATTGAAGATAATCAATGGATTGCGGCGCGCCTGCGAAAAGCGGCCGGTAAGCATCAATACCATCGAAACCATCGCCGATCGGATCGAGCGGGCGGTACAAGAGCGGGGCGAAAAGGAAGTTCCCAGCTCCGTTATCGGGGAGACTCTCATGCGCGAGCTGCACGATACCGACCCGGTGGCTTACGTCCGTTTCGCTTCCGTGTACCGTTCCTTCAAGGACATCAATGAGTTCATGGTCGAGCTCGAAGAGCTCTTGAAAGAACGCAAAGGACTGCCGTCCAGCAGACCGGCGGAACCGCGGCAAAAAAGGGAATAACATCCTTGGCCGACGCACAGCCGCGCGCTCGAGACGAATTCTATATGCGTCGGGCCTGTCGGCTGGCGCTGAAAGGCGCCGGCAGGACTAGTCCCAATCCAATGGTCGGTGCGGTGCTCGTGCGGTC
>DATIEH010000220.1:0-8874 GCA_035455905.1 Binatia bacterium
TCGGCATGGCTCCCCACCTCGCGGACCTCGCCGTGGTGCAGCACAATGATTCGGTCGGCATTGCGGATCGTCGATAGCCGGTGGGCAATCAGCAGACAAGTCCGATCACGCATGACCTTTTCGAGAGCATCCTGGATCAACGCCTCGGTTTCCGTGTCGATACTTGAGGTCGCCTCATCCATCACCAAAATTTCCGGTTGGTAAACCAGCACGCGCCCCAGGGACAAAAGCTGGCGCTGCCCGCCGGAAAAGTTGCTGCCGCGCTCGCGCACTTGTGCCGCATAACCGTCCGGCAGCCGGCGGATAAAGCGATCGGCGTTGGCGACTTCAGCTGCCTCTCGAATCCGTTCCAGCGGAATCGATGGATTTCCCAGAGCGAGATTGGCGCGCACGTCACCGGAAAAAAGAAAAACATCCTGCAGCACCACACCGATGTGCCGTCGAAGCGCCCGCAAGTCCCAATCCCTGACATCGACACCGCTGACTTTGATCGAACCCTTCTGAATATCGTAAAGGCGATTGAGCAATTTTATCGTTGTCGTTTTGCCCGAGCCCGTGGCGCCCACGACGGCGACTTTCTCACCGGGCTCGATACGGAACGAGACATCCTTCAATATCGACTCTCCGGGCTTGTAGTGAAACCAAACCCGATCGAAGACCACCTCGCCACGGAATGGTTTCGGTACTTGCGGGATTCTCGGATTGGCAATATCGACCGGCGTGTCGAGCAGCTGAAAAATTCTTTCCGCTGACGCCATCGCCGATTGCATGACCGTGTACTTCTGACTGAAATCGCGAAGCGGAACGAAAAACCGATGAATATATTCGTTAAACGCGACCAGCGTGCCGATGCCGATGATGCCATGCAGCACCTCGCCCCCGCCGTACCAAAGCAGTAGACCGACGCTGACGGAACCCGCCGCTTCTACCATGGAATAGAGCCCGGCTTCATACAAATTGGATAAATGATACGCATCGCGATGATCCGCGTTGAGGGCTTCGAATTCGCGATAGGTTTTCTGTTCACGGGCGAATAGCTGGATCACGGCCATCCCCGAAATCGCTTCGCCCAGATAAGCATTGATGCGGGCGATGCGCACCCGGATTTGCCGATAGGTGCGGCGCGCTTTGACGCGGAAAAAATTGATCGCCAGCGCCATGGGCGGGATCAGCGCGAGCGATACCAGCGCCAGCTCGATATCGAGGTAGAACATGATGCCGACGATCCAAATGACCATGACGAAATCGGACGCCAGCGTGATCACGCCCGCGGCGAACATCTCCTGCAGCACGTCGACATCGGTGGTCATGCGCGTGACCAACCGGCCAACCGGATTGCGGTCGAAGTAGCTCGTCGGCAGCCTCTGCACATGGGAAAAAATCGCCACGCGCAAATCTGCGAGACAGCGCTGCGCCACCAGCATGGAAAAATAGTACTGGGCAAAAACCGTGATAGTTTCACCGATCAGTGCCGCCAAAAAGAGCAGCATGACGTTTTGCAAGCCCCAGAGGTCCTTGCTCGCGATGTACCGATCGATGCCCACTTTCATCAGGTAAGGCTGCGCCAGGCCGAAGGCTTGCTGCAGCGGCAAAAGCAGCAGGCTCAAGAAAAAAAGCCGCTTATAGGGAATGATGAACTGCCACAAACGGCGGATCATACCGATATCGTAAGCTTTGCCGAGGACTTCTTCTTGTTCGATCGCTTCGGTCATCTAGATCTGTTCCAGCTCCTCGCTCAAACGCTGCTGTTGCCACAGCTCGGCATAGACGCCGCCGCGCTGGATCAGTTCGTCGTGATTACCGCGCTCGATGATCGCTCCCTCGTCGAGGACCAGAATCTCGTCGGCTTCTCTGACCGCAGAAATTCGATGCGAGATGATCAGGCAGGTTTTTTCTTTCAGGATCGCACGCAGCCCGTGGAGAATCTCGGCCTCGGTCTGGGCATCGACACTGGAGAGGCAATCGTCGAGAATCAGCACCGGCGGATCCATCACCAGCGCGCGCGCCAGAGTCGCCCGCTGTTTTTGACCCCCGGAAAGCGTCACGCCGCGCTCACCCACCACCGTGTCCAGCCCGAGCGGAAAAATCTCCAGATCGCGATCCAATCTCGCGATCGCTGTAGCCCGCGCCAGCTCCTCGGATGAACACTGTTCCTTGCCCAAGGCAAGATTGGCTTTGAGGGAGGTCGAAAACAGAAATGGCTCCTGGGGGACGTAGCCGATCAACCGGCGCAGATCACGTAGCGCGACTTTGCGAATGTCCTGTCCGTCCAGGAAAATTCCCCCGCTCGAAGCGTCAATCAGCCGGGGCACGAGCTGCGCCAGCGTGCTCTTGCCGGAACCGACTCGTCCTACCAACCCCACCGAGCGTCCCACCGGAAGTGTGAAATTGATCGCGGAGAGCGCGGTATTGCCGTTCCTTTGCCGCTCGTAAGCGAAGGAAACATCGCGAAACTCGATTCCCTCTTTGAGCGCATCGATTGCGACGGGCGATGGCGGGTCGGTGATCTCCGGCTTGACTTCGAGAATCTCTTCGAGCCGGCGCATGGCAGCGCGGCCGCGTTCGACCAAAGACAGCATCCAACCGAAAGCCGCCGTCGGCCAGGCGAGCACATTGAGATACGCGATAAACGCGACGATGTCCGCTACCAAAAGGTCGCCGCGCATGACGCGAATGCCGCCGTACCAGATCACGATCAACACCGTAAGCCCATTGATTCCCTGCATCACCGGATTCACGATGCCGCGCATCTTGGCCATTTCCATGCTTTTGACTTCGTAATCTTTGTTCAAACCGATGAAGTGTTGAGTTTGAAACTCTTCCTGCGCATAAGCTTTGACCACATGCATGCCGCTCAAGTTTTCCTGCACGTGGCTGCTCAAAACCGACATTTGTTGCTGCACTTCCAGCGAGCTTTTCATGATCCGGCCGCGAAAGCGGCGCGCCACGTAGATCAACAACGGAAACGGCGCCAAAGCGGCAAGGGTCATGCGCACATCCATCGAGAGCATCAACACCACCGCATAAACATAGTAAAGCGGCGCGTTGGCGAAATTGAGCACGCCCGGACCGAGCATCGTCCGGACCGCGGAGATATCGTTGATCACGCGCGACATCAGATCGCCGGTCCTTTGCGACTGATAAAACGACAGCGGCAGTTTTTCTAAATGGGCGAATAGATCGTTGCGCAAATCGTACTCGACGTTGCGCCCGGCGTTGAAAATCAGCGCGCGCGAGTAGGTTCGGACAAACCCCTGCGCGATCGCGGCGGCGATGATCAACAGCACGTAGTATCTCACGTCGCCAAGCGCGCCGCCGTGCTCGATGATTCGGATCGCCTCGCGGATCCACCAGGGAATCCACATGACCAAGGTGGCCGTGCCGAAAAGACACAGCCCGCCGAAGAGATAACGTCGCCAGTAACGCCAGAGGTATTGGGAAATGCGCCCCATGTAGAGGTATTAGAATACTCTACGGCCTTGGCGGTCGCAACAAATGGTTGCCCAGGTGCCGTACCCACGAGCGTCGCTTGACAATGCGGCAGTGCTCCCTAATAACCATGAGTGATGACCGCCACCACGCTCCAACGGCGCCACGCGCTGCGCAACATCGCCATCATTGCACACGTCGATCACGGTAAAACCACTTTGGTCGATGGCATGTTGCGCCAAAGCGGAATTTTTCGCGCTAACGAGCAGGTTGCCGATCGGGTCATGGATTCGATGGATCTCGAACGCGAACGCGGCATCACGATCATGGCGAAGAACACCACGATCCACTACGGCGATGTCAAGATCAACATCGTCGATACGCCCGGCCATGCGGACTTCGGCGGCGAGGTCGAGCGCACCCTCGCAATGGTCGACGGCGTGATGTTGCTCGTCGATGCTTCGGAGGGGCCGCTACCGCAAACACGGTTCGTTCTCAAAAAAGCGCTCGAGGCCAAGTTGCCGCCGATTGTCTGCATCAACAAAATCGACCGGCCCGACGCCCGCGTCGCCGCTGTCTTGGACGAAATCTATGATCTTTTCATCGATCTCGATGCCACCGAGGAGCAACTCGATTTTCCCGTGGTTTATACCAACGCTCGCGCCGGCACCGCGACCCGGGACTTGAAACAATCCGGCGAAAATCTCAAACCGCTCTTCGATTTGATCGTGAATACGCTGCCTGGGCCCGCCTTCGATCCGAGCGCCTCGACGCAATTTCAAGCGAACAATCTCGACTACAACGATTACGTCGGCCGGCTCGCCATCGGACGGTTAAAAAATGGCGCGCTTTCCATCGGCAACTACACCTTGTGTCGCAGCGATGGCGCGCAACAGCCGGTAAAAGTAACGCAGGTTTTTGGCTGGCAAGGCTTGAAGCGGGTCGAGATCGAGGCCGCCGAAGCGGGCGACATTGTCGCCGTCGCCGGCATCGAAGATATCGGCATCGGCGATACCATCGCCGACCGCGAGCGTCCCAAGCCCCTGCCGCCGCTACGCATCGACGAACCGACGATCGCGATGGTCTTCAGCGCGAATAATTCGCCCTGGGCGGGACGAGAGGGCGATTTTGTCACGTCGCGCAAGCTGCGCGAGCGGCTTTTCCTGGAACAAAAGAAAAACGTCAGCCTGCGCATCACCGACATGGAGCAACCCGACTCTTTTCAGGTTACCGGGCGCGGTGAATTTCAGCTCGCCATCATTATCGAGACCATGCGCCGTGAAGGGTATGAGCTAATGGTCTCCAAGCCGACGGTGGTCACGCGTGAAATCGATGGCAAGCTCCACGAGCCTCTGGAATTGTTGCTCATCGACATTCCGGAGGATTTCATCGGCGTGGTGTCGCAGCTGCTCGCCATGCGCAAAGGCAAGATGACGAAAATGATTCATGCCGGTTCGAGCCGCGTCCGACTGGAGTTCAGCGTGCCTTCGCGCGGCCTGATCGGTTTTCGCTCGCGCTTTCTCACGGACACCCGCGGCACTGGAATCATGAATGCCTTATTCGACGGCTGGGGAGCATGGCACGGCGCGATTCAAAGCCGCAGCAACGGCGCCATGGTATCGGATCGAGAAGGTCAAGTGACTCCGTACGCGGTCTTTCACCTCCAGGAGCGCGGCGTGATTTTCATACCGCCGGGCTCCCGGGTTTATGAAGGCATGGTGGTGGGCGAGTATTCGCGGGACGTCGATTTGAACGTAAACATCTGCCGCGAGAAGAAGTTGACCAATATTCGCGCCGCGGGCCGCGATGAGAACATTATTATAACGCCGCACCGCGAAATGGGGCTCGAAGAAGGCATCGAATGGATCGCCGACGATGAGTTGGTGGAAGTCACACCGCAGTCGGTCCGGCTCAGAAAAAAAATTTTGCGGCAAGCCGACCGGCCGAGACGCCGGCAAGAAGAACTCGAGAATTAAGCCCAGACTCGGCAACCAAGAGGGTTTTTTACACTCGCCCGAAGTCCGCTGGTTTTTGTCATTCAGGTAAACCGGTATCCAGGCTTTATATTTTCGCTACCGCCGCTGGAGGCCGGCCGAGTGCGAGAATCAACGGTTATTTTTCCGCCGGAGGCGGTGGTTTGTCGCAGAGATCCTTTTTGATAAACATCACGTCTACCCCGGCCGACGGCGCGCGCACCTCGACCGCCGGCCGAGTGCCTGCATTGAACTCCTTAATTTCCGCGTCGTGCCCTGCGGCGCGTAACTTCTCCGCCAGCTGATGGGGGCTTTGAATATCGCTGTATTCTGGCCCCTTCTTGCTAAGGATTGAGAGCGGCACACATTCGCCTTCTCTTCCAGCAAGCAACCACGGACCTGGGTCTTCCTTAGCCGACGGCGCCTTCTGCGCCTTGGACCTTCCCGCTTGCGCGGCCTCAAGGAATACAGGAGTGCCGGTGAGCATCAGCATGATGATCAGTCCGAAAAGATGTTGACTGATCGGATGGGGCATATTTGTGTCCCTAGCTGAATTATTCCGAATGGAGCGCGACGCGATTGCCTTCGCTGTCGATGACGATCGCGCGAAACCCGAAGGGCCCGATTGCGTGCTTCGATTTGATGACGCTGCCGCCATTCATTGGCACCGCGGCCACTGCTTCGTCGAGACGGCCGCTGGCGTTCAAGTAGATCATGACTCCGTCCTTGCCGGGTTTTTCTTCCGCGCCCGTCAACAGGCAGCCCCCGACTTCACCGTCGTTATGCGGCAAGATACCGACCGTCACGCCGGAAAAATCATGTCGTTTCACGTCTTGACCGAGGACGGCGGAATAGAATTTTATCGCGCGGTCCAAATCGCGCACCGGAATATCGCACCACACTACCTGATTCGCCATCTTGCCCTCCTCCCTAAACGATAATTAAAAACCGCAGGCCACTCAACATCGCCAAAATCTTTTTATCCCTGATCAGAGCCGTTCAGTAAACCAGCGCAGATAACCGCGGCGCGAATGGCGGCGCAGTCGCGTCTCCAACTGTTTCGTGGTCACACGAAACTTGAACGCTTTCCGGCCATCGATGTATAAAACCGGGATCTCCTCGCCGAACTGCGCGCGCAGCTCTATCGATTGGTCAATATCGATTTCGTCAATTTCGACGGGAATCTTCGCCGCAATCTCGTCAATCACCGCCTTCATCTCGGCGCACAGGCAACAGTCCTTACGCGAATACAGCGCCAATTTGGGCATCATTGAAGCGGTGCTTCCGTGGCCGGTTTGGCCGGTTCTTTTGTTTCGCTTTCGCCAAAGCCGATCATGTTTTTCGGAATTCCCAACACTCCCCAGAACCATTCCGACAGCGTTCCCAGGGGTGCAGGCGTAATCGTCGGTTCGTCGATATGGCCGGTAATATGGAAACTCGCCACCAGGAACGAATTCTTGATCGCGGCGATGCTGCGCCCGAGCAGCGGAATGTAACTCATGACTGTATCGATGCCCGCGAACGGGCGCACCGCGACAACGAAATCGAGCTCGTCGTTGGGCACATCGATTTTGCCCACGCCGGTCATGCGTAGATCGCTACTATCGACGATTAGATTATCCGTCGAATAGACGCCGTTGGTGACCTTGAAGTCGGCGGTAATCGCGCGAAAGCGGATACCTTGTTTTGTGAGATCCGGCATCTGGAACGTGAACCAGCGGGAAAGATCGAGTAGATTCAACAACTGCACCACGATGCGCATCCGATGGATGATTCCGTCTTCGATTTTAAGATTGAACGCGCCATTTAAATTTCGCTTGCGTTCAGTGTCGTTCTTGCCGATGGTTTCCAACTTTCCGGTGAGGTTGACTTTACCGCTCATTTCAGTGGTGCTGAGGTTGAACCAGTTAAGGAACGACTGGATCGGCACGCCATTGATCTTCGGATCGGCAACGATCTCGAGCGTATCGGGCTTGTCGAAAATGGTGGTCAGCCCCCGAATGTCACCTCCTGCGGAGCGAGCCCAAAGATTGGTTAGCCGCCAGACACGATGATCGATGGCCGCGCTGGTAGTCAAGTCGCTGAACTCAAAGTTTTTGATCCGGCCTTTATTCAGAGTAATTTTGCCGTCGGCTACGAGGGTCGCGTAGAAATCGCTCAATTCGGGATCGATCTGCGAGATCAAATAGGTAATATCGAGATTGGGCGCCGCGAACTCAAACAGGAGCTGCGGGTTTTGTCGATATCGCCAGTGCCCACTCGCAGTCACGGGAAAGCCCACCAGAGAGGCGGTCATTTTTTGAAAATCGATACCGCTTTCGTCTATGCTGATCCTGCCGTTGAGTGCCCGCAGGGGCTGATACAGAGGCTTAAGTCTCGTTTGCACGTTGAGTAGATCCAGTGTCCCTGTGAATTTTCCCTGCGCTTTGTTCGCAAAGGAACCCGTGTAGCGTATCGCTCCGCGCACGATTCCGGTATCCCGCGGGCTCCCCGTATCAAGCAACAGGCTCGTGAGCATTCCCGCGCGAACTCCGCTTGATTCCACGCCCAAATCAAAAGTGCCGCCAGCGCTATCGTAGTCCTTGAGCGTGAGTTGAACTTGGATGGGTGATCCGTTGAGTTGTGCACGAATCTTTTCGGCACTGATGTCTTTCGAACTGAAAGCGAGATCCCCTTGAACCTCGTTTAGAGCGTACTCGTTGTAGCGCGCCCGCACGTTGTCGAGCGTAAGCTTTCCTTCAAATTGTAAAGGCTCACTGATTCGCCGTTTGATACTGACCTCGACTCTTGACCGACCACCCAGCTCTTCCAAAGACCCCAAAAACTTATTCAGTTGGGACGCAACTTCCTGCGCTTTTAGCTGATTTTTCAATTCGGCGAGATTGACGTCCGCGCTCGTGTAAAGATCCAGGTTGCCTCCGTTTGCAGAGGATAGGTCATAGGTTCCCTCCAATCCGGTGAAACGGCTGTCGCCGTAACCTCCGCTGAAGCCTTGCAACGCAAGCGCACGATCGGCCAGGGTGATACGTCCCGTAAGAGCACGGAGCGGTAAGCCATTGTCGATCGGCGGCTTGGCCGAAATCTCACGCAGCTCCGTCTCGAGGGAAATCCCCTTCGGAACCGCGCCTCGTACAAGATCGCGAAGCTCGGCTAACGTAGTATCGACGGCGGCCTTCTTGATTTCGAACTGCCCGTTCTCCACCGAGTCCACCAGCCGTTCAAATGAAGGCGCGCCAATCAGTTTAAGCGGCAGGTATTTTCTCCACGCTGAAACTGGCGCGGAGAGCGTCGAGAAACTCAAGCGCACGCGCGGATCGCTGCCACCAGCGCCGCTGATTTCTCCCTTCAACGAAAACCGCAAATCACTGGTGAGAAAATCCAAACGCTGGAGACGCCACGTTTCCGGGCGACCCTCGACATCGAAAGTGATGCGTCCCTCAGAACGGTCAAGAGTGCTGGAGAAGATGGCAGG
>DATIEH010000221.1:0-3769 GCA_035455905.1 Binatia bacterium
ATCGCCGGGGCGAATCCACGCAGCGATCTGCGGCGAATCTTCTGGAACCACTTAAAAGTCTGCGGAGCCACGCATCCTAGTCGCGACGAATTTCGCCAGGTGCTCAAATTTTTCGCTTACTCCGGCGTAAAACCGATCATCGACACAGTTTATGCGCTCAGGGAAGCCGGCCAGGCACAGCGACTCATGGAACAAAGGCGTCAGTTTGGGAAGATAGTTTTGCGCACCGACGACTGAGCTCAAGAACGGAACCAATTATGCGTGTCATCAGCGGTAAGGCCAAAGGCCGGCGGCTCATTGGTCCGAAAGGCGGCGCGGTCAGACCTACAGCCGATCGAATCAAGGAATCCCTATTCAATATTTTGCCGCGGGATTTGTCCGGCATGAAGATTCTGGAGCTTTTTGCCGGGACTGGAAACGTCAGCATCGAGGCATTGAGCCGCGGCGCGGAAAACGTGCTCCTGGTCGATGCCTCGGAGCGATCGGCGCGCATCATTCGCGAGAATCTGCAGCGCCTCGAACTTAAGAATCGCGCACAATTGTGGGTCATGCCCGTGCGCCGAGCGCTCAACGCCGTTGCGCGGCAGGGTCAAAAATTTGATCTCATTTTTCTTGACCCGCCCTACGATCAGAAGCTGGTCGGGCGATCGCTCGAGCTGATTGCATCGGTCGATCCGCTTTACCCGAGCGCGGTGGTGGTCGCCGAGCACAGCGTGCGAGAGGCGGTGAAATCGAGCTATGGATTTCTCAGCTTGAATGATCAACGGCGATATGGTGATACTCTGCTGTCGTTTTTCAGACACGCAGCGGCAGCGAATGCCGCGGTTCAAGGAGAGAGTTCATGACCGTCACTAGTGTCGCGATCTATCCCGGCTCCTTCGATCCCATCACCAATGGCCATGTCGATCTCGTGAAACGCACCTTGCGCGTATTTGACAACATCATTGTCGCGATCGCGACCAATCCGGAAAAAGATCGATCGCTCTTCACGCTCAATGAACGTCTGCAGATGATCAACGATGTTTTCGCCGAGCTCAAAGGCAGAGTGCAGGCCGACTCATTTCAAGGCTTGCTGGTGGATTACGCGGAGAAAAAGCACTCGACCGTGATCATCCGCGGTCTGCGTGCCATTTCCGATTTCGAGTATGAGTTTCAGATGGCAATGATGAACCATCGCCTGAAACCGCAGCTTGAGACACTGTTTATGATGACGGGCGAATCCGAGTTCTATATCAGCTCACGGTTGGTGAAAGAAGTCGTCAGCCTTGGTGGCGACGTTTCGGGTCTGGTTCCCGACAATGTATTGAGGAAGCTGAACCAGAAGTTTAAACGATAAAGGCCGCTGTCATGACCCAACTCGCCGACAGGACAAAACTGGTCAAACCCTCGGTCACGCTTGCGATCGCCGCCAAAGCCGGCAAGCTGCGCGCTTCCGGTATCGACGTGATCAATTTTTCTGCGGGTGAACCCGATTTTGATACGCCCGACCATATTAAGGCCGCGGCCGTGGAAGCGATCCGTAAAGGAATGACGAAGTATACCGACGTCAAAGGGATCGAACCTCTGCGCGAAGCGATTAGCGAAAAATATCGCCGCGAACATGATTTGAACTACCGCAAAGAAGACATCCTGGTCAGCTGCGGCGCCAAACATTCGCTTTACAATTTACTGCAAGCCGTGGTGAACCCGGGGGATGAGGTGCTCATTCCCGCCCCCTATTGGGTCAGCTATTCCGACATGGCGTTGTTGGCGGGCGGCGTGCCGAAAGTGATTCCGTCGCATGAGGCGAGCGGCTTTCGCATCACCCCCCAACAACTCGAAGCGGCATTGACACCGCACACTCGGGTATTTTTTCTAAACAGTCCCTGTAATCCCACCGGCGCGACCTACAGCCGCGATGAGCTTCTTGGGCTCGGTCGTGTCCTCTCCGCACACGATTGTCTCATTATCGCGGACGACATCTACGAAAAGATCGTTTACGACGGTTTTGAAGTGCACAACC
Source organism: Binatia bacterium (assembly GCA_035455905.1). Taxonomy (GTDB): domain Bacteria; phylum Desulfobacterota; class Binatia; order UBA9968; family UBA9968; genus DP-20. The sequence goes on from DATIEH010000221.1 coordinate 2,003, forward strand.
TCGTAACCCTGTGTCCGGAGCTCCGTGAGCGCGCGGTGATCGTCAACGGAGTATCAAAAACCTATGCCATGACCGGCTGGCGAATTGGTTATGCGCTCGGACCGAGTGACGTGATCGCGGCGGCTGCAAAAATTCAAAGCCAGAGCACCTCAAATCCGACCTCGATCGCCCAAGCAGCGGCTTTGGAAGCCGTGCGGGGTCAACAGGAAGATGTCGCGGTCATGGTGCGTGAATTCCAAAAGCGGCGGGATGCGATTGTCGAGGGATTGAATGCCATTGACGGGTTCCGTTGCGGCAAACCCGCAGGTGCCTTCTATGTCTTTCCGAACATCGCGGCCCTGTTGGGCAAAATCGGTTTAGGCAAAAAGCTCAACACGCCGTGTGATCTCGCAGATTATCTCCTTGAAGACGCGAAGGTCGCCGCTGTGCCGGGCGAAGACTTTGGCTCGCAGCAGCACATTCGATTTTCCTATGCCACTTCGCTACACGACATCGAAACCGGCTGCGCGCGAATCCGTGAAGCCGTGAGGAAACTCAACTGAGTTTTCCCCCGATCTCGGGCTTCGGCCGCGATCCGGTTTTTTTGAAAGTAAAGTAATCGCGCAAAATTTGCGCATGATCGAAAGCTAGCGGCGCGGGCAAATTGCTTTCACGAAAGGTGCGCACGGTCTTGGCATCGTCCGCTGCCCGGGGCAGGCCCACGGCAGTAGCAATGAAAACAGTCGAGACCGTATGGTGCCGCGGGTCGCGCCTCGGATCCGAGTAGGTATAAAATTGCTCGGTCAAAGTCACATTTAACGAAATTTCTTCCTCTGCTTCCCTGATTGCCGCGTGTTCGATGCTCTCGCCGTAATCGACAAATCCGCCGGGGAGTGCCCAACCATGGGGCGGGTTTTTTCTTTCGATGAGAACAATCGTCGCGTCAGCAAGCTCGACGATAATATCCACCGTCAACAGCGGATTGGAATATTTTTCGGCCATGAAGTGGTCCTACCTTGACTACCGTAAAAGCGCAAGGTAGAAAGAAAATTCCTACGCATGCTCGTGACGCGGGGTGGAGCAGTCTGGTAGCTCGCAAGGCTCATAACCTTGAGGTCCCGGGTTCAAATCCCGGCCCCGCAACCATATCTCCCGCATACTTAGATGGAAACCTTTCGCTGAAGCCAGTTCCGCGCCGGGACCAGAGCACAATAGAGCCACCACGATTCGCGGCTAGGCAACGATACCGTCGAGCTTCGCTTCGTAGCTCCAGGCACGCTCTCTGGCAGTTCGCGCACCGGCAAAACCTGCAGCGGCTCAATGAAGGACGGCCGGACGTGCTTGTCTTTAGCGATCTGTCTCGTGGACATCTCGATTAGGCTGACCGGCGTGCTTGATCTGCTTTCATCGGGCGAGTTCCTGAGAGTTGGCGAGCATGAGCACGACAGGATGAGAGCAGTTCTCGGGTGTGCGCGACAATCAAATTACGGCACCACTCACACACGGTCGGGAGGGGCGGCATTGCTTTGGGCTTTGTAGCGCGCCCCTGCTGTCTCCGGCTCCCTTTGCGGTGGGTCTTCAATCGCATTAGTAAAATCTAGCTGTTTGCCCGGCACAAATCAAAGTGCATCCTATATCTCGCGGCTAAGTTGCTGTTTACTGTCGCAAAAAACCATTCTCCTTCAGCCCTGTTTCGTGGACATTAATTGGTACGAATCGCCCCGGCTGAGAGCCGGGAGTCCTATCCGCAATTGTGCTAAAGGTGCGCCGGATTTATGCCCAAGGAAA
>DATIEH010000222.1:0-3140 GCA_035455905.1 Binatia bacterium
CGCCGGACAATTTGCTGCTCGTCTTGCTATCGGCAGCCAGTACGAGCCCGACGGGTAAGCTCATGGCAAGGGCGATAATCGCGCTCTTCACTAAGGTTGAATTAGACATATCTGTAAGCCTCCTTTTGGCTAAGAATTTAATTGGCAACTAGAAATTTTATCAACGCACACGCACAATGCGTTTTGGCGTCAGATTTATTTCTTTTTCCTCTTCGCTTTGCGCGCCGGTACTTTGCCACCCGCACGCCGAGCCTCGGATAACCCGATGGCGATCGCCTGCTTGCGGCTGGTAACTTTTTTCCCTGAGCGGCCGCTCTTCAGCGTGCCTTTCTTTTTTTCGTGCATTGCGCGCTTGACTTTTTGCTGAGCCTTTTTGCCGTATCGAGCCATGACAGCTTTCCTTTCTGTGAGTTAAGTGCAATTTGGCTTAGCTGGCCTTGCGAAGCCGTTTGCTCTTGGCGGCTTCGAGCTCTTCTCCAAGCTGCTCCAACTCAGACTTGTCGATAATGTTGCGAATTTTCGGAAACATTTTTCCTTCCTCTTCCTCCACGGCGTGGTGTTTAACGTTGTCCTTAAGTACCTTGAATTTCGGTTTGAAACGCTCGCTGTTCGGCGACAGTTTCGCGAGCTCGCGGAGCACAGTTTTCATCTGCTTGTGTTCTTCCAGTGATTCGAGAACCATGTCCTTCAATTCCTCGTGCTCCTGCAATGCTGGGTAGAAAATGGTTTCTTCGATGCGGGCGTGCATATCCAACTCAGTCTTGATCTCCTTAAAAATCTGCTTACGCTGCTTTGGTTCGGCTTCCTGTCCGCGTTCTAACAACTGGCTCACTTTCTCATGATCTTGTTTCAGAAGTTCTAGCGCATCCATCATATACCTCCACCGAAAAGTTTTGCCTGACGATGGGGCAAGAGATGTGCCATTACGGATCCGAAATGTACCTGGAACAAGATCGTTGAGTTGTTTGGATTTTTGAATGCACTGACGCATCGACGTCCGGTTTAGACGCTGGATTAGCTCTTCTGTTGTCCTAGTTTCCGGACGAGGAGAATCCTGCCGTCTCAAAATTTAAGACAGCTGTCGCTCTTCCTCGCATCATTCAGGGTTGCGCTTCAAGCGCTGATGCTCGATTGGCTCGCGGCTACCGCCGGGCTAGTGGCTCCCGCTTGCTCGATTGGATTCGGCAGTTTGCTATGGCAGCTCGGTAGAGCGAACGGAACAGAACTGGAAAGAGCTATGCCTTATGCAGAGCAAAGCGCGGTTTCTTGGCCAGCCGATTCACCAGATCTTGTGACGGCGTGGCTCCGCGGTGAGCTGGTCGACCGCCTGGGAATCGGTGTCGATGAGGGAGCAAACGTAAATGCCTCGAGCGCGCTTTCCACTCGGGCGCCGCATGATAGCCGCGGTCATCACCGAACAGCAAAAGCCTGATCTACAATGCGCTGCGCCTTATTCGCGATAAATGTTTAATCTTACGCGTGGGCCTCCGCCCAGTTCGCGCCACTGTGGATCTCCACGGCTAGCCCGCAACGAAGCTCGGCCGCCTGGGTCATTTCACGCTCGATCAACGCTCGTGCCTCGTTAAGCCTTTCGCTAGGAACCTCGAACACAAGTTCATCATGAACCGTCAGCAACATTTTACCGAGGGGTTCTCTCCGCAGGGCGGCATCGACTTTGATCATGGCGCGCTTGAGAATATCCGCCGCACTGCCCTGGATCGGTGCATTGAGCGCCATACGCTCGCCCAGCGCCCGCAGGCGAAAATTGCCGGACTGAAGCTCCGGCAGATAGCGGCGGCGGCCGAACATCGTCGTGGTAAACCCATCGATCTTAGCCTTTTCCACCTGGGCCGCTAAAAACTCCTTCACTTTGGGAAATTGCGCATAGTAGGCTTCGACAAAGCTCGCGGCTTCGTCCATCTCAACGCCGAGCCGCTGAGAAACACCATAGGTCGACATCCCGTAGGCGATTCCATAGGAAAATTGCTTTACCTGGTTGCGCATCTCGGAGCTGACACCACTCACGTCGACGCCATGAATCTTGGCTGCAATCGTTGCATGAAAATCATGTCCCTGGCTGAAGGCTTGGCAGAAGGTCTCGTCCTCCGATAAATGCGCGAGTATACGCAACTCGATTTGCGAGTAATCCGCCGAAACGAGCACGTGACCCGGCGGGGCGATGAACGCCCGGCGAATTTGTCGGCCAAGCTCGCCGCGAATCGGAATGTTTTGCAGATTGGGCGCGCTCGAGGATAGACGCCCGGTCGCGGCCGTGCATTGCTCGTAGGTGGTGTGGATGCGTCCGCTCTGAGGCTCGATGAGCGCGAGCAACATTTCGCTAAATCCATTCTTGAGCTTGGCGACTTCGCGATACTCCAGCAATGAGGCGATGATCGGATGGCTGGCCGCGAGCTTTTCCAGTTCCGCCGCATCGGTCGAGTAGCCGGTCTTGATCTTCCGTGTTTTCGGCAGCGCAAGCTTCTCGAACAAAATGCGCTGGAGCTGCAGATTGGAGTTTACGTTGAACTCCTCTCCTGCGAGTTCTTGTATGGTGCGCTCCAGCAACGCCATCTTTGCGCCGAACTCCGCGTTCAACTTGTCGAGATAATCGCGATCGACAAGGATCCCGGTATGCTCCATTCGGGCGAGCACTTGCACCAGAGGAAACTCGAGCGCGGTGGCAAGCTCCCAAACCCCTTGTCCCCGGAGCCGCTCTTCGATAATCGGAGCAAGCGCGCGCACTGCGATCGCTTCTCGACAGGCGCTTGTCTTTTCGTCACTGGTGAAGGCAAGCGCCCCCTGCTGCCCGGGCTGTGATTTGCTCTGCTCGTCTGCATTGATGGACACACCGAGATAACGTGCCGCGGTATCGCTCAGCGTGTAACCTGAAGCGGCGCCAGGTTCGAGCAAGTAAGCGCCGATTTTCGTATCGCAATACAACCCATCGACTTCGACTCCCGCCGCTAGCGCAAAACGACAAAGTGATTTCGCGTCGTGCGCGATTTTCTGCCGGCTCGGATCCTGTAGACAGCCACGGAGCCGTTCCATGGCCTCCGCAAAGCGCAGTACGCGCGCCGTTTCCGCTTGATCCGACAACGCCAGCCAGTTCTTATTCCAAGCGAGCGCCAGCGCACGCCCCT
>DATIEH010000223.1:0-4716 GCA_035455905.1 Binatia bacterium
CTTCATGATCTCATCAGCAAAGTCGACTTCGTTGTAGTTGATGGTTTCGTCAGCGTGAAGTTCCTTGGCCTTCTGCAGTTTCCAGTCGGCGCTCGAGGTTGTGTAGACATAGGCACCTGCGAGCTTGCAGATCTGAATCGCCGCCATGCTGACGCCGGAGCTCGCCGAATTGACAAGCACGGTTTCACCGGCCTGAAGGCGGCCGCGATCGATCAGCATGTGCCAAGCAGTGCCAAATGCATTGGGAAATGCGGCAGCCGTTTCATAGCTCACCTTGTCCGGCAGGTGGATGAGATGATCCGCTGGCAACTTAACGTATTCGGCATAAGCTCCGTGTTCATGCGCGCCGAGATATCTGTAGTCGCGTGCGCAGCGGTTGTGATTTCCGGCCATGCATTGTTCGCAATGGCCGCAGGGTAGAACCCACCAGCTGGTGACACGCGTGCCGAGCGGCAGGTCGCAAGTTGTTTCGGGTCCGAGCGACACGAGCTCGCCGCCAAAATCGCCGCCGAGAATATGCGGAAACTTACCTTTGTTCGGCTTGTAGCGTCCGGCGCGGGCCATCAGGTCATAACCGTTGAGGCCGACGGCGTGAACCTTGACCAGAGCTTCGCCGCGTCGCGGCTTCGGGACGGGGACGTCAGTATAGGAGAGAACTTCCGGCCCGCCATATTTCTCAACAATCGATGCTTTCATTTTTTCAGGAAGCATTTTCCCTCCAATTCAAACCGCGCGACCTCGGACAATAGGATTTCGATGGCGGGCTTATCTCTCGCTCGCTGCGCCGCGGGGATAACGCTTGTTGGCGAGCCGATAATTTGTATACTAAATTAGTTGGAATTCAACTGGCTGCACGCCTGCGGCATAGCGGGGGAAGGGGGAGGGCGGCGGTGGGACAATCTTTCCTCTTCAGTCTTGAATTGGTCGGGGCCGGCGATGCCGGTCGCCCGGGCAGTTAGGCGCGTGGACTTACAATGCCGAAGATCAAAATTGAAAATGTTTCAAAGATCTATAGTTCACGTACTGGCCGCGTTCCCGCGCTCGAAGACGTCAATCTTGAAATAGACCAGAACGAATTCATCACGCTCGCCGGCCCCTCCGGTTGCGGCAAGTCAACACTGCTCAAGATCATTGGTGCGCTTGTCCGCCCGTCACGCGGAAGACTGGAGTTCGACAATGAAACTTTGCTGAAGCCGACGCGTGATGTCGGTATCGTCTTTCAGGAGCCGGTGCTTCTTCCCTGGCGTACCGCGCTCGAAAACGTGTTGCTGCCGGCGGAAATCCTTGGTCTGGATCCGGAATCGAGTCGCACGCGCGCCTTGGACTTGCTTAGTCTTGTCGGACTGAAGGGATTTGAATCAAGTTATCCACGCGAGCTATCGGGCGGAATGCAGCAACGCGTCGCAATTAGTCGCGCGCTGATTCACAATCCTTCTGTTCTCCTTATGGATGAGCCGTTTGCCGCGCTCGATGCCATGACCCGCGAGGAGCTGGGGTTCGAGCTGTTACGAATTTGGGATACTTATAAGAAGACCGTTATTTTCGTGACCCACAATATCGGCGAGGCGATCCTGCTGGCGGACCGGGTTGTCGCCATGTCGCCGCGACCCGGCCGCATCGCAAAAATTGTAAAAATCGATCTGCCCCGTCCGCGAGCGCTCGGCATGGAGTTTACGAGTCAGTTCAAGGCCTATTCGGAACAGATCCGGTCCGTGATTTATCATAACACGGCCGCCCGATGACCGAACTCACCCAATCGAACGACGAAATCGAGGAACTCGAGCAGCGCAAGTCGGCTATGGCTGCGATCGTAGGGCCGACTGTCACTTTGCTAGCCCTGCTAGTAGTCTGGGAAGTTCTAGCTCGCTGGAGCGGAATCCCGACCTGGCTGCTGCCGGCGCCGAGCGCGATTGCCGAAGCCATGATTGACTGGCGCGGTGAATTAACGCTGCATTTTTTCGTGACACTATACGAAGTGCTCATTGGCTTTGCGATCTCGATCGTCGTGAGCGTTCCTTTAGCAGTTGCGGTTGTCTATTCACCTTTTCTCCAGAACACAATCTATCCGATCCTTCTCGCACTTCAATCGATGCCGAAAGTCGCCATTGCGCCGCTCCTGGTGCTGTGGATCGGTTTCGGCGTCCTGCCGAAAGTGATCGTGGTATTCCTCGTTTGTTTCTTCCCAATTGTCGTCGCGACTGCATCCGGGCTTTCGGCGGTGCCTCCTCCGCTGCTTGACCTCATTCGGTCGCTATCAGCGACGCAGTATCAGACCTTCATCAAGATCAGATTTCCGACGGCCATCCCGCATATCTTTGTCGGGTTCAAGATCGCGATCACCTTCGCCGTGATCGGCGGTGTGATCGGTGAATTTGTGGGGTCGGACCAGGGACTGGGTTATTTGATTTTGATATCGACATCGCAATCGCGCACGCCGCTTGCATTCGGTGCGCTGTTGCTACTTACGATTATGAGTATCGTGCTTTACTACGCAGTCGAAGTGATTGAGCGGCTCGTTATTCCATGGGCGCCAAGAAACTAGAATTGGACGGTCCGCCCATGGCGCAGGTCAAAGATAAAGTGCAGCGCAGGGACCGTATCGTTCCTTTATTCAGGACCGAGCCACCCGTGCAGAACGCCCGGGAGTCGCTAGGCGATTTCGCCTATCGTGCTTTACGTGACGCAATTCGCGCCGGACGGATCGCGCCGGGGCCTCACATCCGCGAGCTCGATGTTGCTCGATGGCTCAAGATCAGCCGCACGCCTGTGCGAGAAGCGTTTCACCGCATCATTTCTGAGGGCCTGTTGGTGATCGGTCCTTGGAACGGCGTGATGGTTGCTGAGCTCACGACCAAGCAGCTGGTCGACCTTTACGCAGTGCGAGAAACGCTCGAGGGTACAGCTGCAGCGCTCGCCGCCAAGAATGCGACAGCGGCGGAAGTGCGGGCGATGTTGGGGATGGCCGCGGTTGAGTCAAAGGAGAGGCACGAACCCTCGCGGCTTGTGGTAATCAACGCCAAGTTTCATCAGATGATCTACAGGGCTGCCCACAATCAATATCTACTGCAATCATTGACGACGATCGTCGACACGCTCGGCCTGCTGCGCCACTCCACTTTCGTGCTTCCGGGCAGTATTGAACTTGCTCGCCGCGAACATTTGCAAATCATCCGCGCGATTCGTGATGGGCAAGCCAAGCGCGCCGAGATGCTTGCGAGGCGTCACGTGCGCCGCGCACTGTCGATGCGACTTCAGCTTCAAAAACGAAAAACGTAAGTCGAGTGTTGCTGACACTGTTGTCCGGTCTTACGGAGGATGTAATGCCCAAGCCAGAACTAGAATTTTTCCCGGTCGAGACGATTCCCTGGACGCCTGTTCCGGGTGCACCGCCCGGTCACTATCAGAAAATTCTAACCGAGGATCCGGACAAGATGTTTGTAACCCGCATGCTGAAGGTCGATCCTGGCTGCCGCAGCACGGAGACTTTCGTGCATGACTTCTGGGAAGAGGTCTACATCCTCGAAGGCAGTCAATGGGATGGGGACCGGTTTTTCAAAAAGGGAATGTATGCCTGCCGGCCGCCCGGCATGAAGCACGGTCCTTATCGGACAGATGAGGGCGTCACAACGCTTGAAGTCAGGTACGTGCGCTAATCGGATAACAAAGGCCAGAGAGGAGTGGGCCCATGGGGGCGCCCGAACGAAGTATCATTGCTAATATTCCGCGCCTTGAACGCTATATGGACGCCAATGGTTTCGACGCAATTGCCGACCGCACTGGGGCCAATTTCACCTATCTCGCCGGCATAGCTCTGCCGGGGACGCTGGCGCGGCACCTGGATCTCGCAAACACTGTTCGAGGCTTTATGCTCGTGTGGCCGCGCAAAGGGGAGCCGGTCATCGTGCTCGATGCCTTTGCCGAGAAGGTGGTGGCGCGCGATTCCTGGGTAAAAAAAACAGTCGTTTACAAGGCCTACGTCGAGTCGCTTTACACCCGTGTTGCTCATGTGCTTGCCGATCTCGGGCTCGGCAGTGCGCACGTCGGCTTTGAGCATGACGGATTGAGCGCGGCCCACTGGGAGGAAATTCAGAATGAATTGCCAAAGCTTCACATGGTGAATTGCTCGCGCATGATGGACGAGGTGCGCTGGGTCAAAACCACCGGCGAAATCGCACTGCAAAAAACCGCCGCGGATATGCTCGATGACGTGCTGTTAGAGGTGTTTCCGACCATCCGACCAGGGCAAACCGAGCGAGAGGTGCATGCGTGCATCGTAGAGGCCTGCCTACGTCAGGGCTTCGGCTGGGTGCACGGTATATTGAATTCCAGCACGAATCTCGTGATGTATGGCGGCGAAAGCGATGTGAAATTTCAGCAGGGCGATTTTGTTCGCAATGACTATGTCGCCTACTACAAAGGTTATGCTGGCCATCAATCTCGACTCGCAATCATCGGCAAGCCGAATGACGAGCAAAAAAAAGGTTATGCGATGACGCTGGATCTCCATCGCCGCACCATCGAGCGTTGTACGGCCGGCCGCACGGCCGGGGACGTATTTCAGTTCGTCGTCGACGAATTCAGAAAAAGGGGAATTGAATATCCGGCTTCGCTGGTCGGTCACAGCATGGGACCTTGGTTCCACCAGCAGGAGCCCGTGTTGCGCAATGGGAGCGATACGGTGCTTGAAGATGGGATGATCCTGGCGATCGAGCCGCA
>DATIEH010000224.1:0-12770 GCA_035455905.1 Binatia bacterium
ATACTCCGCCAAAGAGATGGAGCACGCCCGCGAGTTCGAGGAAAGAGTCTTTCAGGAAATCAAAGGGCGATTCAAACAAACCGACATGTCGGTGCCCTACAAGCGCGATGATTATTTTTACTATACGCGCTACGAGGAGCAGAAGGAGTATCCAATCTACGCGCGAAAACGCGGTTCCCTCGCGCAAGCGGAAGAAATCATCCTCAACGCCAACATTCTCGCCCAAGGTCACGAGTTCTTTTCCGTCGGTGGCTGGGCGGTTAGCTCCGGGCAGGATTTACTGGCTTATGCCGTGGATATCGAGGGCCGGCGTATTCACACCGCGTATCTCAAGAACTTGTTTACGGGCGAGCTTTTACCCGATGTCCTGCCGAACGTGACCGAAAATCTCGCCTGGGCAAACGACAACCGAACCCTTTTCTACGCCAAGCAGAACGATGTCACGCTGCGACAGTATCAGATCTATCGGCACGTGGTGGGAACCGATCCGGCAAAGGATCAGCTGGTTTTCCAAGAAGACGACGAAACGTTCGTCACCTACATCTTCAAAACCAAATCGAAGAAATTCTTGATGATTGTTTCAGCTCAGACCGTGAGCCAAGAATACCGCTACTTAGACGCCGACCATCCGCACGGTGAATTTCAAATTTTTCTCCGACGTGAGCGGGAGCACGAGTATCACATCGACCATAGCGAAGATCGATTTATTATCCGCACCAACGACCGTGCGAAGAACTTTCGCCTCATGTGGACGCCAATAGCTAAGCCGCAGAGGGAGAATTGGCACGAAATCGTCCCGCATCGGGATAATGTCTACCTCGGCGATTTTGAGTTGTTTAAAGACTATGTCGTGCTCGAAGAGCGCGCCCGCGGGCTGACGCAGATCCGCATTGTTCCCTGGTCCGGCCAAGGTGATCATTATCTCCCCTTCGACGAGCCTGCGTATCGCGCGAGCTTGGGAGCCAATTTGGAATTCGATACGACCCGTTTGCGTTTCGAATATACTTCGATGAAAACGCCGGTATCGATTTACGACTATGACATGACCACTCGGCAGCGCACACTGCTGAAGCGCGAGGAGGTATTGGGGGGATTCGACTCAGATAGCTATATTACGGAAAGGCTTCATGTCCGCGCAGCCGACGGCGCAGAAATACCTCTATCGGTTCTCTATCGAAAGGGATTGACTCGAAACGGCGACAATCCGCTGCTGCTTTACGGGTACGGCTCCTACGGGGTCAGCATCGACGCGGCATTCCAGTCGCCGCGTTTGAGTTTAGCCGACCGCGGCTTTGTTTTCGCCATTGCCCATATCCGTGGGGGTCAGGAGATGGGACGGCAATGGTATGAGGATGGGAAGCTTCTCAAGAAAAGAAACACCTTCACTGACTTTATTACGTGCGCCGAGTTTTTGATCCGGGAAGAATTCACTCGTCCGGAAAAACTGTTTGCGATGGGACGGAGCGCCGGCGGGTTGCTGATGGGCGCAATCAGCAACATGCGGCCGGATTTATTCAGGGGAATTGTGGCGGAAGTGCCGTTTGTCGATGTCGTGACCACGATGCTCGATTCATCGATCCCGCTTACTACGGGCGAATACGACGAATGGGGTGATCCCAATCAGAAAACATTCTACGATTACATGCTGTCATACTCGCCTTATGACAATGTCGGGAATAAAGATTATCCCGCGATGCTGGTTACCGCGGGATTGCACGATTCTCAGGTGCAGTATTGGGAGCCCGCCAAGTGGGTTGCCAAACTGCGCGAGCTCAAAACGGATAAAAACCGCGTGTTGCTGAAAACCAACATGGAGGCCGGCCACGGCGGCGCCTCGGGCCGTTTTCGGCGTCACAAGGAAACCGCGTTCTCCTACGTCTTTCTCCTCGACCTTGCAGGAATCAAGGAATAGCGTTTACTGCGTTTTTGCTCGCATGTTTCGGCCGAACAATATCATTCCATGCAAGCCGTCGATCAAAAGACGCTTTGCTCCGCTCAAATGACCTTACGAATCGCTCATCGCAATGCGGCTGAGCTGAGCGCACTGATTATTGGTCAGGTCTTAGAATTTTTCTTTGCCGCCCAGGCCTCGAGTCGTTCCTTGAGCGTTTTTTCGTAACCGGAATCGGCGGGAGTGTAATAGCGCCGGTTACGGAGCTCTTCGGGCAGATGTTGTTGGTCGACAACATGCCCTTCGTAATCGTGAGCGTACAGATAATCCTTGCCATAACCCAGCTTGCGCATCAGCGGAGTCGGCGCGTTTCGGAGGTGCAGCGGAACCGCCAGGGCGCCGTGTGCTTGCACGTCCTCGGCCGCCGCGAGCATGGCTTTATAGGAAGCATTCGACTTGGGCGCGCTCGCCAGATACGTGACCGCTTGAGCCAAGGGGATACGACCTTCGGGGAGTCCGACAAAATGAAAGGCATCCTTGGCGGCAATCGCGATTTGCAGCGCCTGCGGGTCGGCATTGCCGATATCTTCAGCGGCAAAGATCACCATCCGTCGCGCGATAAAAAGCGGATCCTCGCCGGCTTCCAACATACGCATCATCCAATAGAGCGCCGCGTCGGGATCGCTACCGCGCATACTTTTGATGAACGCGGAGATCACGTTGTAATGCTCTTCGCCAGCCTTGTCATAGCGCAAAGGTGTTTTTTGCAGAGCTTCCTGTAATTTCGCCAGATCGATTTGATTCTGGCCTTGGGCCTGCGCCAGAGTGGCGGCTGCCTCGAGCGCGTTGAGAGCTACACGGCAATCTCCTTGCGACTGCTCGATGAGAAACGCTCGGGCTGGCTCGGTGAGCGTAAGCTGCAAATTTCCAAGACCCCGCTCGCGGTGGTGGAGCGCGCGATCGATAAGTGTGCCGATTTGTGTGGGAGAGAGCGCGTGGAGCAATAACACGCGGCAGCGTGAAAGCAGTGGTGAAATGACTTCGAACGAGGGGTTTTCGGTGGTGGCACCGATCAACGTCAGTGTGCCGCGCTCAACGTGTGGCAGAAAATTATCCTGTTGCGCCTTATTGAAGTGGTGAATTTCGTCGACGAAAAGAACCGTAGGTTTCCCGCTGTACCGCAGTTGCTCGGCCTCTTGAATGATTTTTTTCAAATCCTTCACACCCGAGGTGACCGCAGAAAACTGGACACATACCGCTCCTGCGGAGCGCGCGAGAATCTGCGCCAGAGTGGTTTTGCCGCTGCCCGGAGGTCCCCACAGGATCAGCGACTGTAACTTTCCCGCCGCGATCATCCCACGCAAAAGTTTTCCCGGCCCCAGCAAATGATCCTGGCCAAGGAATTCGTCGATTGTGGTTGGCCGCATTCGATCGGCAAGGGGTCGAGAAGGTGTTCTCCCTGCTGTGGCCTTATTATCAGCAAAAAGATCCATCGCTTTATGCTAGCACAGTGTGATGGACTACTTACAGGCTGCCAAAGTCGTCGTGGCGCAGTGAGCGGAAACTATGCTACACTTTCGGGAATTTTGGATATGAGCTCTACACAAGATAAAGAAAGCCCGTCGTTTGTTCAGGGCACAGCGCCACGAACCGTACTGTTCGCCAATTCGTCCATTTCCGGCAAGCTTAGCTACAATTTGCCGGTCAAGATCGATGGCCATTTTACCGGGGAAATCAAGTCCACCGAGCTTTTGGTGATTGGCTCCAGTGCTCAGGTCGATGCGCACATCTCGGCGCGCCAGGTTCACTTGGAGGGCCGTTTGATCGGCTCGGTTCAATCGATGGGCTGTTTCGAGGTGCTGCCTGGGGGCTATTTCAAAGGCGAGGCTCGCGTCGGCGAGCTCAAGATCCATCCTGGAGCAGTTTTCGAGGGCAACGGCAACGTTCTCGGCGGCTGACCTGACTACTTGCGGAATTACCGTTCTTCGCCGGAAAGCCGCGCGGCTTTGCCGGATCTTTCTCTCAAATAATAAAGCTTTGCGCGGCGAACCTTGCCTCGCGCAACCACCTCGACTTTTTCGATGCGCGGCGAGTGAAGTGGAAAAATACGCTCGACACCGACACCGTAGGAGATTTTGCGCACCGTAAAAACCGCTCGGCTACCGCTCCCCGACATGGCGATTACGATCCCTTCAAAAACCTGAGTGCGTTCCTTTTCACCCTCGACGACTTTTACGTGAACCCGGACAGTTTCTCCTGGACGCAGTGCCGGCGCGTCCTGCTTGGACTGCTGTGCTTCCAATTGTCCGACGATGTTCATGGCTAACTCCTTATCTGCGCGCGCTATCCTAGGAGGCGATCCAGTATGATTGCCGCTGCCGAACGCACCGAGAGGTGATTAAATTCAGTGCGTCCCTGGATTGGCTCCAGAACGTAATCTGCTTGTGAAAGTGTGGCTTCTGTTAGGCCCCAACCGGTACCGAAAAGAACGAGAAAGGGCCGAGTTTCTCTATGTAACATTTCTTTCAGCTCTGTGAAAGAGGTTCGATGGCCGGTGCGCCTGGCGGAGGTTGCCACGATGAGCGGCTTTTGCCCGGTCTCCTGTTCGATGAAAATGATGACATCATCCAGACCATCACATATTCGCGCGAGCGTCAGCGCCTCTTTGCGCGTAGGATTATAATCGCTGCCATAGCCAAATTCCCAGTGGTCGATGATTTTAAGTGCAAGTTTCTGTAAAGCCTTCACCGGCGTCACAACAAAGAATCGCCTCACTCCATAGGTCCTGCCGGCGCGCGCAATATCATGAATATCCATGTTGGTTACGGCAGTGGTGACGATCGCGCCGTTTTTGTCGTAGACCGGGTGATGCAAAAGAGCGAGATATAGAGGCCCCAAGGAATCACCGGCGCGCTGTTGTTCCGTAGCTGATCGGTCTCCAGCTAGCAAATCGGGGCGCCGCTTGCGTGTCAGTTGCAGGCTTTGCTCTGCCCGCCAAGCTTTGATGCGTTCATGGTCACCGGACAGGAGGACCTCAGGTACTTTCATGCCGCGGTATTCTTCCGGCCGCGTGTATTGCGGGTATTCGAGCAAACCGACGCTGAACGACTCTTCGGCTGCGGAATTTTGGTTGCCGAGGACTCCGGGAACGAGGCGAGCGATGGCGTCCATGAGTACCATGGCCGCCGGTTCGCCGCCGCTTAAGGTGTAATCGCCGATGGAGATTTCTTCATCGACGAAGGCGCTGACTCTTTCATCGACGCCCTCGTAACGCCCGCAGATCAATACCAGATTTTCTTCCCGAGAGAGCCGTCGGGCCGTCGCTTGGTTAAAGACCGAACCGCGTGGCGAAAGAAGAATGACCCGCGCGCGCGGGGCATCGTTTCGAACGCGATCAATGGCACTGACCAGCGGCTCAGGTTTCATGACCATGCCCTGGCCGCCGCCGTAAGGAGTATCATCGGTCGTGCGATGACGGTCGCTCGTATAGTCGCGCAAGTCGACGAGATCGATCTTTATTAGATTTTTTTCCTGCGCCCGTTTCAAAATAGTGTGACTCAGCGGCGAATCGAACATTCGAGGGAAAATGGAAATGACCGTGAAATGCAGCATCGCCAGGCGCCCGTGGCTTTATCAAAGATCAAGCAATCCCGCAGGCGGATCGATCGTCACTGTACGGTTGGAGAAATCGATTTTGTCGATAATTTCTTTGACGGCGGGAATCAGGTGTTCTTTGCTCCCGCTCTGCACCAGATAGAGTTCGCCGCCGGCAGTCGCCAGAGTGGACTGCACAACCCCAATGCGCTCACCACCCGTGGTGAAAACCTCGAAACCGATGATTTGATAGTGATAGTACTGGCCGGGGGCCAAGACTTCGAGAGCGTTTTCCGGGACCGAGAGGGTTGTGCCTACATAATGAGCGGCAGCCTCGATACTGTCGACCTGCTGCAGTTTGATCAGCAACTGGCGGTTATGCGGAGTGCTCGTTTCAAGCAGAAAAGCCATTTGCTTTCCGGCTCGGTCGATTAAGACTTCGGCTCCACGCTTGAGCGCTGTCGTCTCGGGATTAAAAGGATTGAGCTTCAACCAGCCGAGCAGGCCGTGGGTCGCGACAATTTCACCGAGGGGAACTAGCGGTTCGTCCATCGGTCCTTGCGCCAGCCAATTTACTTTTCTTCGACGATTTCCAGAACCACTTTGCGGTTGGCTATGGACGCCGCGGCGTTCAGCAGGGTACGGAGCGATTTCGCCGTACGGCCTTGTTTGCCGATGATGCGCCCGAGATCTTCCTTGGCGACTTTGAGCTCGAACACGGATGCGCCATCGGCGTCGGTTTCATTAATCGTCACGGCCGCAGGATTGCTGACCAAAGATTTCGCGACGTACTCGATCAATTCTTTCATCGGAAGATCAGCTGGCTTTTTTGCGCTTGATCAATTCCGACACGGTCTGTGAAGGCTTGGCGCCTTTTTTGATCCAGGAATCGATCTTCTCATGGTCGAGTTTGACCGCGTCGGTTTTCGCCCGCGGATCGTAAGTTCCGACTTGTTCGATGTAACGCCCGTCCCGCGGGAAGCGTTGGTCGCTAACGACGATGCGATAAAAAGGTTTTTTCTTTGCCCCGTGGCGGCTCATCCGAATAGTGACGCTCATGCTAAATCTTCCTTCTCCTTCTTAGTTAAAAGGGTTGGGCACCCGGCTGAGAAGCGAGCGCATGCCCAGCTTACTCACCCGCTGCATCATTTTTTTCATTTCCAGAAACTGTTTCATCAGGCGATTTACGTCCGTGACGGTCGTGCCGCTCCCCTGGGCGATACGGCGGCGCCGGCTGCCGTTCAGTATTGCCGGATTGCGCCGTTCTTTCAGCGTCATCGAGTTGATGATCGCTTCTACTCGTTTTAATTCTTTCTCGGCCTGCTCCGGGTCAACTTGCGAGGCGAGCTTTTTCCCGCCCGGAATCATTTCGAGGAGCCCACCAACCGGACCCATGCGCTTGATCTGTTGGAGCTGGAGCTGGAACTCCTCCAACGTGAACTGCTGTTTTTGAAAAGCCTGCTGGAGACGCGCCGCTTCCTTCTGCTCGACATTCTGCTGCACTTTGTCGATCAACGAGAGCACGTCGCCCATGCCCAAAATGCGCGAGGCCAAACGGTCCGGATAAAAAGGCTCTAAAGCGTCAAGCTTTTCGCCAATGCCGGAAAACAGGATAGGTTTCCCGACCATCTCGCGGATCGACAACGCCGCGCCACCGCGCGCATCACCATCGAGTTTTGTCAGAATGATTCCGGATAATCCAAGCTTGCCATCAAAGCCGATGGCTTGATTCACGGCGTCCTGTCCGGTCATCGAATCGGCGACAAAGAGAATTTGATGGGGCCGCACGGCGTCTTTAATGGCGCTCAGCTCCTGCATCAACTCTTCGTCGATGTGCAAACGTCCGGCAGTATCGATCAAAAGAAGATCACAGAATTTTCGCTTGGCCTCTTCTAGTGCTTGTTGGCAGATGGCTACGGGCGAGTTTTCCGGATTGGCATCATAAACCGGCAGCTGGAGCTCGCCCGCGAGGATCTTCAATTGCTCGATGGCCGCCGGGCGATACACGTCTGCAGGGACGAGGTACGGGCTCCGCTTCTTTTCTTTTTTCAGATACCGGGCGAGCTTGGCAACCGTGGTTGTTTTGCCAGAGCCCTGTAAGCCAACGAGCATGATAACCACCGGGGGCGCCGCTTTTAGATCAAGATCGCGATAATCGCCGCCAAGCAAGCCGACGAGCTCGTCGCGCACGATTTTGATGAACTGCTGTTCAGGGGTGAGGCTCTGCAAAACATCCTGCCCCATGGATTTCGCCTTGACGGAATCGAGAAAAGTCTTGACGACTTTCACATGGACATCGGCTTCGAGGAGCGCCAGGCGGACCTCGCGAAGGGCATCATCGATGTTCTTTTCGGTGATCTTGCCCTGACCCCTCAGCCGCTTGAAGGTGAGCTCAAGCTTATCGGTTAAGGATTCAAACATGCTCGCTAAACTGTGATATTTTAAAGGAAAAGTTCGAACGCAGGGTAATACGAAAAAAACCTGGAGTCAAGATCGCGCGAAAACAGAAAGGCCCGTCGCGCGCAGTTGCACGCGACGGGCCTTGGTTATTTGTCAGAAAGTTGCTTTACATCATGCCGCCCATTCCACCCATACCGCCCATTCCACCTCCAGGAGGCATCGGCGGCATGGCCGGCTTGTCTTCCGGTTTCTCGGCCACCATGGCTTCCGTGGTCAGCAGCATGCTTGCTACTGACGCAGCATTTTGCAGCGCAGTGCGAACAACTTTGGTCGCGTCAATGATACCGGCCTTCATGAGGTCTTCGTATTCTTCGTCAGCCGCATTGAAACCGAAGGCGCCTTTGGCTTCTTTGACCTTTTGCAATGCGATCGATCCCTCGACGCCGGCGTTGGTGGCGATGCGTCGAAGCGGCTCTTCCGAGGCGCGTTTGATGATGTTGACGCCCCAGCGCTCGTCCTCGGACACACGCAATTTTTCCAGGACTACTGCGGATCGTAGCAACGCGACGCCGCCGCCGGGAACGATGCCTTCTTCCACCGCTGCGCGAGTGGCGTGGAGGGCATCCTCGACGCGCGCCTTCTTTTCTTTCATTTCCACTTCCGTGGCTGCGCCGACGTTGATGACCGCGACCCCTCCAATGAGCTTGGCGAGCCGCTCCTGCAGTTTCTCGCGGTCATAATCGGACGTGGTCTCGTCGATTTGCGCGCGAATTTGCTTGATGCGCCCCTCGAGGTCGGATTTCTTGCCCGCGCCGTCGACGATCGTCGTGTTGTCTTTGTCGACTACGATTCGCTTTGCGCGGCCAAGATCCTGCAAGTTGATATTGTCAAGCTTGATCCCCAATTCTTCGGCGATCAGTTTGCCGCCGGTTAGAATGCCGATGTCCTCGAGCATCGCTTTGCGGCGATCGCCGAAACCGGGAGCCTTGACGGCGACGCAGCGAAGCGTGCCGCGAATCTTGTTGACCACCAAGGTGGCCAATGCTTCGCCTTCGATATCTTCAGCAATAATGATGAAGGGCTTGCCGGTCTTCGCGATTTGCTCCAGGATCGGCAAAATCTCTTTCATATTGCTGATTTTTTTCTCGTGGATCAGCAGATAAACGTCCTCGAGCACACACTCCATTCTTTCCGGATCGGTGACGAAATAGGGCGAGAGATAGCCGCGGTCGAACTGCATACCCTCAACGACATCCAAGGTCGTCTCCAGTCCCTTGGCTTCTTCCACGGTGATGACGCCTTCTTTGCCGACCTTGTTCATGGCTTCGGCGATGACGTCGCCAATGGTGGAGTCGTTATTCGCCGCGATCGTGCCGACCTGAGCGATTTCTTTTGGATCTTTGGTGGCTTTCGACATTCCCTTGAGCTCGCCCACCATGGCTTCGACGGCTTTGTCGATGCCGCGCTTGAGCGTCATAGGATCGTGACCCGCTGCAACCAGCTTCACACCTTCGGCAAAAATCGAACGCGCCAATACCGTCGCCGTCGTAGTTCCATCGCCGGCAACGTCAGAGGTCTTGCTCGCGACCTCCTTCACCATCTGAGCGCCCATATTTTCAAACTTGTCTTCGAGCTCGACTTCTTTGGCCACGGTGACGCCGTCCTTTGTGACATTGGGAGCCCCAAAGGACTTGTCCAGGACGACGTTTCTTCCCTTCGGTCCCAGCGTAACTGTCACGGCGTCGGCCAGAATATTGACGCCCTTCAGAATCGCGTCACGGGCATCGCGACTAAATTTAACCATTTTAGCTGCCATCGTTCCCTCCTAGTTTTCCTAAAAGATTACTTTTCGATTACGCCGAGGATATCTTCCTCGCGCATGATCAGATGCTCTTCGCCGTCGAAATTGATCTCAGTGCCGGAGTATTTGCCGAAAAGGATTCGGTCGTTGATCTTGACGTCGAGGGGAGTGACTTTACCGTCGTCACCGAGTTTTCCTTTGCCCACCGCCACGACTTTGCCTTCCTGAGGTTTTTCTTTTGCCGTATCGGGAATAATAATTCCACCTTTGCTTTTCTCGTCTTCGTCCACTCGCTTGACAATCACGCGGTCTTGTAAAGGCCTAATCTTCACTGCACTCCCCTTTCGAAGTAGGATGTAAGTCTATGAATTGTTTAGGAATTTGCCCGGCTCTAGCGCTAATGATTAATCCTAAGCCAAGGCAAAAGAAATCTAAGCATCGATAGCGCTGTGTCAACCCCGAACGCAAATTATTTATGGGATATAAATTTTCGCAATAGCGGCTAACGGGCTGAGTCTATCTCAACGGCGTTGCTTGCGAGATTCTTCCTCGAAATACTTTCGGTAAAGAATATCCCACTCACGGCTTCCTGGGGGCACATGACGGGACAGCGAGCTGATCTTGTGACGGACGACATCGTCGATCTGGTCCTCGCGGTGAAAAAAATCGTTCAAAGCTTGTTTGGTTTCGAGAAGAGCTCGCCGCTCGTTCGGAAATTCCGCAAGTTTTTGTTTGCTCAAACCGCTCATGATCAGGTGAGCAAGATGCGAGATTCGTCCCTCTGACAATCTCACAATACGAAACCTCGTTTGGCGGCAAGTTTCTGTTTCGCCAGCAAAAACATTTTGTAGGGGTCCACATCGCGGGATGGTTGTGTGTGGGCCGCGAGCATGCTCCGAGCTTCTTCTTCGATGGCGTCCTCTTCGGCGAAATTGTTCGTGATGATCTCGATAATCGCTTTTTTGAGCGCTCCCTCATCCGCTTTAAGCGTTATCACATCCTTATCACGGTAATTTTTCAGCAACAACACGGCAAATCGTTCGAGCTGTTCTGGTTTGAGTTTCATCGCCTGTTCAAAATCCTGTGGATAAACTGTCTAAGGACCGGTGCCTGGGCCGGCACGCTTGTGGATCTCTTGTGCTATGTAGCCGCCAGGTGGAGCGAAGTCAACGCGCGGTCGTTCGCCCTAAAAGCACGGCAACAGGAAAAAAATGTTGTGCCATCAGGGGTTTTTTGCCAATATTGCATTTCAGGCAGAATCGCGGTGAGCTCGCCTGAAAAGTTATTCACAGGCGGCCGAGGATGGGTGGGGTGATTTCGACAGCGAACCAGCTAAAAACGCATTTAACTGTGCAAAAACCCCCGCGCTTGAGGCGTGGTGGACGTATCGGTGTCGTCGCACCGGCCGGTAGGGTCGATCGTGACGAGGTCGAATCAGGGATTGCGGCCATTCGTGCGGAAGGGTTCGAAGTCGAGTTGGGCATGAATCTATTCGAGGCCAAAGGTTATCTTGCCGGTGAGCCGCAGTGTCGCGCCCGAGATCTGGTGGATTTTTTTCAGCGCAGCGATATCGACGCGATCTTTTGCGCGCGTGGTGGATTCGGCTCGATTCAGCTGCTGCCGTATTTGAGCGCGAGCCTGCAGGCGGATGCGAAAATTTTTGTCGGTTACAGCGATATCACAATTCTCCTGAATTGGTTCAGGCAATTCCGTGGAATGATTACATTTCATGCGCCCATGGTCGCCATGGACCTGGCTCGCGGCTTGAGCGCGCGGTCGCGATCGCACTTCTGGCCACTCCTCTCCGGCGAGATCCAGAACTGGAAGATGGATTTAACCGAGGTCGTACGGCCTGGCTTTGCTGAAGGGGACATGGTCGGCGGTTGCCTATCCTTGTTGGTGACCACGCTTGGCACTCCCTATGAGATCAATACGGCAGGAAAGTTGCTCTTCTTGGAGGATGTCGGCGAAAAGCCGTATCGCCTTGAGCGCATGATGACTCAGCTCCTGATGGCTGGAAAATTGGATCAGCCCGCGGGTGTCTTGTTGGGCGATTTCACCCGCTGCGATGATGCGGGTCCGCGCGATTTCAGAGAAATTGCTACGGAAGTATTTCGTCACGTATCCTACCCCGTGGTCATGGGTATGAGAGCGGGGCATGGTGACGAAAACCTGGCGCTGCCGTTTGGCGCACGTATGGCTCTCGACGGAAATCAGGCCACTTTAGAGCTGCTCGAGTCTCCGGTACGCTGAAGTATTGAAAAACATCTGTGCTTCGCCTCTCTTTGTATTTATCGTGCGAACCGAATGATACCTGCCATAGATTTCCGCGCCGTTGAAGAAAGTTTTGAGAGGGCTATCGCTGAGGGAGTATTTCCTGGCGCGGTGCTCTTGATCGGCAAGGACGATGCGATTGTCTATGAGCGGGCCTTCGGAAACCGTTCTCTGCTGCCGGAGAAAACTCCGATGCTGACCGGCACGATATTCGATTTGGCTTCGCTCACCAAACCCCTAGCGACCGCCGTCGCACTCATGCTTCTGGTGCGTGAGAAAAAATTGCGTTTGGACGATCAGGTCACTCGGGTAATCCCAATGTACGGAGTTTTCGGCAAGAGTCTCACGACATTTCGCCATCTCCTGAATCACTCGGCAGGGTTACCGGCATGGAAGCCCTATTTCGAAGACATCATAAAGAGTGAAAAGACCGGACGCATTAACTTTGTCGCGAGCCGTGCAGCGAAGAATTACGTCTACGAGCAAATTCACCGAGAGCGACCCGAGGCCGCACCGGGAACTCGGACCGTGTATAGCGATCTCGGGTTCATTGTGCTCGGTGAAGTTGTCGAGATACTTACCGGCAATACACTTGATCGCTTCTGTCAGGAAAAAATATTCAAGCCGCTGGAGCTTCGTTTTACCGGTTTTGTCGATCTTACTCAGATTCGGAGCCGACGATTGCAGCCGGTGGAAGAAATGATTGCGCCCACTGAAATTTGCCCCTGGCGTAAAAAACTTCTCTGTGGCGAAGTGCATGACGACAACGCTTACGCGATGGGTGGGGTGGCGGGTCACGCAGGGCTTTTT
>DATIEH010000225.1:0-3936 GCA_035455905.1 Binatia bacterium
AGAAACCATTCGGTCGGAATCTCGCGCCCCAGACCTGCTTGCTTCGCAAGCTCGTAGACTTTGCCCGCGACCGCATGGAACTGCGTACCCTGCAGATTCCCGCGTTCCGAGTACGTGATCTGATCCGGCGACGTGCGTCCCTTTACTCTTCCGGAGACGAGGTCAGCGAGCGTCACGCGTCGATCGGGCAGCGAGTTGCCGTGCTTGCGCCGGCTTTGGCGGCCGTCGCCGAACTTGTTTTGTTGTGGGCGCGCCTCGTAGCCGACGTGCTCGGCATCGGTGGCAAGCTCGGGATGACCCACGGGCGCCGGCGTATCGCCGAACCGCAAGTAGACGTCGACGCGCTTCAGGCTCTCCGGATCAGGCTTGCCGGAGCCGCCGACCGTGACGATGTGCGTGCCCTTCTCGAGCAAGGTCCCGTCGGTCACTTCGACTGCGGAGTCGGTAAGCGCGGCGAGGATGTGTGCGCCCTTGTAAACATCTTCGGGTCGGTTGCAGACCTTCACTTCGATGTTGTATTTCGCCGCCATCTCACGGCCGAAGCGCTCGCGATTTTCGCGCGTCGGACTGAACACCTGCAGCTTTTCGATTTTGCGCACGTGCATGAACGCCGCCATGTGCGTGCGCGCCATACCGCCCGAGCCCAGTATCCCGACGACTTCTGCATCCTGGTTCGCGAGGTACTTCACGCCGATACCGCCGTCCGCGCCAACGCGCATGTGCTGCAGGTAACCGTCGTTGATAAACGCCAGCAATTCGCCGTTCTCGATCGAAGTCAAAAGAATGAGGCCGCAGTAAAGGCCGGGCCGCATACAGTACTTCTCCTGGGTGACGGCGCCGTTGTATTCGGTTTCATAGATGATGTCGGATTTCATGCGGATGGCGAAATAGCCCGCGGTGGATCCACCCTCCATCGTGCCCCACTGATAATTGCGCGCCGGATCGCTCGTAGGAATGCGGATATCGATGCGCGGCCGGCAAACGGCCTCACCGGCGGCGAGTTGCAGATAAGATTTTTCCAACGCCGCGATGGTATCCGCCATCGTAAGAACTTTCTCGACTTCCTGATTATTGATGATCATCGTCATACGTACTTACCTCTGGTGGCTTTGTCTCGTGGCTCAGCAATCGCACATTTCCGTTACGATTACACGTGCTGTGTCACGGAGCGAATGGGAGAGGACCTCGGCCTGACGATGACCTCGCCTGGGTTGCCTTGACAATCGAACAAACCATCTTATAGCGTCAGGCGAATTCGAGAAATCGATCAGTCTATATTTTGGAAAGCAGAGGAGGAATCACGCCGAAACTTCGTCATTTAGGTATCCGTACCGAGGATACGGGAAAGCTAGCGCAGTTTTATATGGACGTTTTTGAAATGCAGGTGATTCACAAGAGCAAAGAAGAAGGCGGAACGATATTCCTGTCGGACGGCTACTTCAATCTTGCGATCATCCCAAACAAAGATCAAAACGCAACGAACGGATTGTACCACTTCGGTTTTCAGGTCGAAGACGGCGAAGCAATCGTCGAAAAGATGAAAAAGATTAATCCCAATAAGCTCCCAAAGCCGCGGCCGAATGGTCGGCCCTATGCGGAGACGCGCGGGTCGGATCCGGACGGCAACTACTTCGATATCTCCGAGCATGGCTTTCTCGATGTGCAACCGGTGGGCGAGAAAAAGCCCAGCTAGATAAAGCAATGAAACGTTACATAACCAGAAACTCCGCGCGCCTCGGACGGGTCGGAGTTTTGGTTTTTCTGACCCTGCTGCTCGACCACGGATTCACCAGCCGGCTCGCCGCGCAGACGCGCACCAACCTAGCCGGCAGCGTCACGAGTGAAACCATGACCGTGCTTTGGGTCGCCCGGGACCGTGGTTTGTTCAGGAAACACGGCCTCGACATGCAATTCATTCTCATGCCGCGTAACCCGCTCGCAGTTGCGGCCTTGCTGGCGGGAGAAATCGATGCAGCAATCGTCGGACCCGGCCATGTCATCAATGCGGCGAGTAGTGGCGTGGATCTCATTGGCATCGCCAACTTGAAACAGAAGCTCGACTACCGGCTCGCCGCGAGACCCGAAATCAAGTCGAAGGAAGATCTCCGCGGTAAGCGCATCGCCGTCAGCGGCCCCGGTTCGACATCACACCTGCAGGCGCTGCTGGCGCTGCAAGATCTCAACGTTGATCTCGTTGGATCGAAGCTCGCCTTTATCACGATTCCGGGAACCGAGATAAACCGGCGCCTGGCGCTTGAAACCGGTGGAATAGATGTAACGGCATTGACAGGATCGGTCGGCGATCTCTACGGCAATAAGGGCTATACGGTGTTGTACAACTCAAAGAACACGGGCGCGACATTGCCGCAAACCATGCTGGTGACGACGCGCCGGCTTGCGGCCGCCAAACCTCACGTTATCGAGGCGTACCTGAAGACTTTCGTCGAAGCGATTGCGGTGACGCTTGATCCGGCGAACAAAGAATTAGTGATGCGATTGCAAATGACGAATCTCCGATTGACCAGTTTAGCCGATGCGGAGGAGGCGTACCATTCGGTAATCAATTCGTACGAGCGAGCGCCACACACCAGCGTTGAAGGAATGAAGCGGCTGCAGAAGCTGATGGCGCAGATCACTCCGAAGATCGCCGACGTTCGGGTGGAAACCGTAGTCGATACTTCTTTCATGAACAAGCTCGAATCCTCGGGTTACATTCAAAGCCTTTACAAGAAAAACTAACTGCAAAGGAAATGGAACACCTTGCTCGATACTTTCAGTGGCGGATTGAGTCAGCGAAGAGTCGATTGTCACTGCAAAGTAACAGAATAGGTACTAGCGGCTGACTTTCCGCGTCAGCATGTCGCGCGCGGACGCCGCGACTGCGGCGATCAGGGATCCCATTTTGGGGTGCTCCGGGACGATATCGGGTTCGATGCCGAATTGCTGAAGCACTTCCGTGCACACCGGTCCCACGGAGCCAACCACGATCTTCTTGAGGGCACGCCGAAGCTCTTCCTCGGAACCGTCCTCGATGGCGACCTGAAAGAGATGATCGACCTGTGCGCCGTTCGTGAACAGCGCCACGCCGACCTCGCCGTTCGATATTTTTTTGATCGCCGCGCGTAAAGGGTCGATGTCTTCGGGCAACGCCCACTTATAGATTGCAAACGTTTCAACGCTGGCGCCACGCCGCTGCAAGCCAGCAACCAGCTCCGGATTCGGAATGCCGTACTCTTGCAGCGCGACGCGCTTTCCTTGCAGATCGACCGCCTGCCCTATAGTGGCAAGCACCTCGCGCCACGTATTCGGCTCCGGCACGGTGATGTCGGGCTGCAATCCCAGCTCTTTCAGCGCGGCCACTGGCTTCGGCCCGCGTGTGACCAAACGAGTCTTCCGCAGCGCCGCGACAATTTTCTCTTGCGAATGTTTGGTCAACAGAAGCTCGTTGAGCGTCCGGGTGCCGACGCCGGTCATTAGGATGAGCAAATCGAATTGACCTGCTTCAAGTTGCGGTAGGATTTCGAGCGCAGCGTGGTTTTCGCTCAGCGGAATCTCGCGCATGGCAGGCGCGGTAATCGGCTCTCCGCCGTAGCGGCGGACCAGCTCGGCGATCTCTTTGGCGCGCCGGCTCTCGAAGCTAACAACCTTTAGCCCAGCGAGATTGGCCTTTTCGCTCGAATCCACAGATTCTCTCCGTTAACTGGGATGAATTGCTAGCGTCTCAGAGCCGCAAGATGCGAACAGAAACTTCACCACAAAGTCATTCATGAGCTTACCCTCGCCTCTGCAGGATGGATTCCGCTAAAACAGTGCGGGAATGACGGAACGGCGTTACCAGGCTTCAACCCGCAGTTTTCAAAAAGTGCGCACGATTTCAGTCAAACAATTTTACCTTCGTGAACTTCGTGCCCGTCCAACTGATAGGCTTTGCTGTCG
>DATIEH010000226.1:0-4306 GCA_035455905.1 Binatia bacterium
CGCGGCCGCAAAAGGAGATTAAAGGCTATCGAGCGATGTTCGACTTAAAGCCGACCGACTCCAGCACGGAGCCCATCGACCTACGGCTCTATTTGCGACTTGATGGGCAGCCGCTCACGGAAACCTGGATCTATCAATGGACCCCGCCGCCGCCGGCCGAGCGAAACTTCTGAGGATGTACTGTACTGCTCCTTCCGGAGTAGCGTACGAATTCTGAAGTCTTGTCGGAGCGCCTGGCATGTGCCCGACCTGAAGTATGTCTGCACGGCCACAACCGGAACTGAAAAAAATATAGCACTTCCTATGTTGAATCAAACTCTCGCACAGCAATCGTCACATAAAACGGCTGTCACTCGACTGCAATTGTTCATTGCTTTCTCGCGCATCAGCCTCTCCAGTTTTGGCGGCGCAATTTTTTGGACACGGCGTGAGCTGATCGAACGGCAACGCTGGCTCACGGAGCGCGAGTTCCTCGAAATCTATACTCTCGGGCAACTCTTGCCGGGTCCGAATGTTCTCAATTTGACCGTCATGGTGGGCTATCGCTTCGCTGGCTGGAGCGGTGCCGCGTCAGCAGTGGCTGGTTTTCTCGGGTGGCCCTGTCTGGTCGTTGTCGGCATGGGCATTCTCTATCAGAACTATGGCAGACTGCCGTATGTCCAGCAGGCGCTCGGCGGAATGTCCAGCGTGGCGGCAGGCCTGCTGTTAGCCACAGTGATCAAGCTCGCGTCTGTGCTGCCGCGGCAATGGCGTCCGTGGCTTTTTGGCGTGCTGGCATTCATCGGCGTCGGTGTGATGCGTTGGCCCTTGCTTTGGGTCATGGCGGCGCTTGCCCCGTGGGCCGTTTTCGCGGCGTGGAAATACGAGTGATGGAGGGCCTCGACCTCGGCGCGCTGTTTCTCCAGTTTTTGATCCTCTGGTTTCTGGCGATCGGCGGTCCATCGACGATTTTTCCAGATATCCATCGTTACGTCGTCGAAGCGCATCATCTGCTGACGGGCGAGCAGTTTGCGGAAATTTACACGGTGGCGCAGGTGGCTCCCGGACCGAACGCCATGTATGTGACCTTGATCGGCTGGTATCTGGCGGGATGGAAAGGTGTCATCGCGACGACGATTCCCCTACTGATCCCGGCGACCACGCTGACTATGCTCGTTGGACATCTGAATGAACGATATCCCGATGCTCCGATATTTCGTGCCATTCGGCGTGGCCTGATGCCGATCACCATCGGTCTTGTGTTCGCCAGCGCGACGATCTTAATGCGCACGGTCAATCACAATTGGCGCGGTTATTTGATCACGCTCGTTACTGTCGCTGTGGTCCTGCGCAAGCCGTGGAACCCGCTCTGGCTGTTTGCCGGCGGCGCTTTAGCCGGGATCTTGGGATTTGTCTAGTAGAATAGCTGCGGTTCGGCCCGTCCGGCGGCCGGTCCTGCCGTGTCTCACTAAGTTTAGCGATAATTTACCGTTCGTTTCGTGCGTTTTTCAATCGAGAAACAGACGGCTGATCAAGCTTGTGGTTTCGCCAGTCATGGGCCGGCGACCATGGCTTTGTGATAATAGGAAAGGTCCACATACTTCTCGACGGGCGGAACGGGACGCGCCAAGTAACCGAGCTCGGCGCGTAGCTCGAGAGCGGCTCGAACCCCGGATATGCTAACCATGGCTTTCGAATAAAGTCCGTGCTCCGGATCAAGCAGCGCGGTTAAAGTGGTTTCTGCCGCTCGTCCATCGATCTGACTGTGGCGCGCAAGCACGTCGAGGCAATCGCGGCGATTCTTTTTCGCGAAACACCACTGGGTAGCTTCGACATAGGCTTGGATGTAGCGAATCAAACAATCTGGATGCCGTTCGGCAAAGCGCCGACTCGCCGCGGCGCAGGTGCCTTGATAAGAAGGGATCATCTCGAAGTCTCTCGCGAGCAGGTGGCAGCCCGCTTTAAGCGCGTTCAACACGAAAGGTTCCGTTAACAGGGTCGCAGCGACTTCGCCCTTCAATAATGCATGGTAGCGGCTTTCCCATCCGCCGATTTCGATCAGCTGATAATTGTCTCGAACAAAGCCTCTGGCGCGAAACATTCTTTCGAGCACCAGAGCGAAGCCGCTGGTCCTGGCATCGACACCGATGGATTTGCCGCGCAGCGCTTCGATAGAGGTGCAATCCGTCGCGCCCACTAGAGTGAAGAGACCGCTATGCAGACCCATGAAGATGAAGAGATCGAAGCCGTCATCGTCTTCGATAGCGGCAATAATGTCGTCCGCACCGGTATGGCCGATATCGGATTCACCCTTTTTGAGAGCTTGACTGATGTATAGGGAGCCCGGTGTGTAAGCGGCTTCGAGAGCGAGGTCGTGCCGGGCAAAAATCCCGGTCTCGATTCCCACATGTACGGGCAAGTTGTAAGCGGCGCGAAATTGAATCAACTTGAGTGTTTTTGTCATGGATAGTAAATCTGCTCCTATCACGGCGGGCGAAAAGTTGACAATCGCTTGCTTGCGTCAACTCTATTCGAACAGCTCATGATTCTTCTAGAACACGCAAAGGATGACGCGTCCGCAGGAAACCGGCGGCTCTTTTAACCTGAACCGGCAGAAGCCAAGTTGACAGTTTCACTGCGTTCAACTACTGCTCGCGTAGCGCAAACAAGAAAAGCTGGAGGTGTAAAAATATGCCTTTGAAGGTTATGCGTATAGAAGACGCGCCCGTCAGGGTTATGCGATGGGATCGCGGTAAGGCGCTCCGCCTAGTCGATGAAGCCGACGGCGCAAAGAACGTCGATGTTCACATCAACTTGATCAACGTCGATTCCGGCCCGGGTCCAACGCATTATCATGCCAAAGCCGAAAATATCTACGTGGTCCTGGAGGGAAACGTCGAGGCGATCGTCGAGGGAAAAAAATATCGATTGGGCCCGGGAGAAGTCGCGTTTATCCCGCCCGGCGTCAGACACCAGGCTGGCAATTGCGGCGATAAAGTCGCGCGTGTCCTCGAGATTTACGCACCCGCGGGCGAGGATTTTCACATCGTCGACGATTCAGAAAACAAGCCGCAGAGTTAGCCGCAGCAATTTGACAAAAGATATCGCCGCAAAAGAGTGAGCCAGATGACGCGAGGACATCCGGTTTCCAAACCGACATATACTGAGGCAACCAATAAAAATTGTTGCGCGTAGGTTTGTCATTTCGACCGAAGGGAAAAATCTTTCTCCACAAGGCGGTTCCACGATCAGAGATCGATCGTTATAAGTTTCTATGAGTACGATGGCGAAAATGCAGTTTGGTGTCTTGTTGCCCCATTTCGGCAAAGAATGCTCGCCCTCGCGGATCATCGACGGCTCTAAAATGTGCGAGGAGCTCGGATTTGATTCCGTGTGGGTGAGGGATCATTTGATTTGGCACCCGCACGGCATGGAAAAGTCGGGCCTCAAATTCGTCGAACCGATCGTTACGCTTTCAGCGGTGGCGGCGGTGACGAAAAGAATTATTTTAGGTATCGCGGTGCTGGTTCCCGTGCGTTGGCCGCTCAAAGTCAGCCAGGATTTGGCGAGCCTGTCTTATATTGCGGGCGGCCGCGTGATCGCCGGAATGGGGTTGGGATTCAATCCAGCGGAGCTCGCCACCGTCGGGTTGCGCATCGAGGATCGTATCGACATCCTGCGCGAGACCGTCGAGATCGCGCGGCTGATCTGGAAAGAAAATAACGCGTCCTATAGGGGTAAAGTATTTTCGTTCGAAAATGTGACCATCGAGCCCAAGCCCGTCGAACCGATTCCGATTTTTTGCGGTGGCAGCACCCGCGCCGCGATAAGGCGCGCCGCAGAATACTGCGACGGCTGGATTCCCGGTCGTGTTCCCATGGCGACCTTCGACGACCGAATCAAGTACTTACGGCAATTGACCGATCGGAAAATTACTTTGGGCAACATCCCGATCACGCGGATCGACCAAGACCGAAAGAAAGCCCGCGCAAGTATCAACGTCGCCGCGCTGGCAGAAAGCTCGGAGGGCGCGAGCCACTGGATCAAGCCGCCATCGGGAAAGTTTGAGACCATCGAAGATCTGGAAGGGTTGTTGATCGTAGGAAATCCCGATGACTGCGCGGCCGAGATAGAAAAGTTTCGCGCGCGCGGAGTCGAACACCTGGTATTCGATCTACGCCTTCAGTACGATCATTATGAAGAGAGCTTGGAGCTGATCGGTAAGGAGCTCCTTCCCAGATTTCAGTAAGTGTTACTAAAGAACTCGTACCGCACGTGACCCGTCGCCTTTCTTCGAGAGCGGTTTGCGATACCATCCACCCAGTAC
>DATIEH010000227.1:0-2212 GCA_035455905.1 Binatia bacterium
GGGATTCCATTGCGCTGCTTCGGACGTTGAAAAGATCCGCAGAGCGCACTCTACGAAAGCCTTCGTGTGCTTCGCGATGTTCCTCGTGAACATCGCTAGCAACATCTATTTCACGAAAGCTCGCGCAGTACCGCTCTACAAGGCGCCCCGTCGGAGCCGGCGAGCTTCACCGGCGGACAGAATAACTCATACCGTCCTGGCGGCACTTCCGACAACTCTACGCCTTCGAGTAAAATGACGCCGTGATCGAGAAATGCGCGATGCACCGGCACTTGCTCATCAGCGGCCGCTGCCGAGAGATAGTCGAGACCGACAAGCTTCACCCCGAGCTTCACCAGCGCTTCCGCCGCATCGACGGAGAAGGGCGCAAATGCCGGGTCGTACTCGCCTTTCTTGAGCAGATTGGAATTGCGTGTTTTGAACAGCACGCGAGTTTCGCCAGCCAATTGCGCTCTTTCAACATCCGACGCGGTGATGTGGCTCCCGGCATCCACGGCACAGACGCGTGCCGGCCCGATAAATGTTTCCAGCGGCAGTGATTCGATCGTAATCCCGTCCAGTACGAAATGAAACGGCGCATCGACGTGAGTACCCGCATGAACGCTGGTATGAACCGAGGATGAATTATTGGTATCGCCGCGCCGCATGCGCTTGCGCTCGATCAACTCCAGCGGCTGCGCCGTGACCCAGCGAATGGACTGTGCCGAGAGCGTAAGAGAAATATCGTAGAGCTTCATGAGCCACCTCCAAATTGATCTTATTCAACGCCGTTTGCTGTGACAAGTCTAACGAACCTGCCACGAAGTGCGCGAAGAACGCGAAGTTCGGACTAAGAAGAATCGCAGCCTTCGTGACCCTCGTGTCTTCTTGGTAAAAATTTCCCGCTCGATGAATTGCAGGTCATTTCGAGCGTCGCGAGAAATCCTTTGCCGCTTCTCACCTTCCTAAATGTATCGCGAAATTTCCGGCGACCACGCTGACAATTCCTGTGATTACTTTCCAATTGATCGGTTCCACATCGCGCAGAAAAATCGCCGACTGAATCAACGACCAGACCGGATAGCTCGCTGCGATCGGCGCGACAATGACCACCCGCCCCATGCTGATGGCTGTGATGATCATGAGAATAGACATTGTTTCGCAGACTCCGGTCGCGAGAAAGGGACCGATTGCCTTGCGGTTCCACACCAGCCTTTGCGATCGCCGTGACACGGCAAAATAGATTAGAAATCCTACCAGAGAAACGCTGCCCATCAGCGCAGAAAAAAACAGCGGCTCGTCCGCCATGGTCAGGACGTAGCGCCGTATCGGATGATTTATGCCGGTGAGAAATGCGGCGCCGATTGGCAGCAACAAGTGCCACCGCCGAAAACCGGCGAGCTGGCGCTCAGGTTTCCACGAAATCAATACGATGCCGGCGACAACGAGACAGGTACCGAGCACAATCAGCGGCGTCGTCGGCTCGCCGAGGATCGCCACCGCGATCGCCGCGCTGATCAGCGGGCTCACGGATTGCAGCGCGCTGCTCCGCGACGCGCCGATCTTTTGCACACCCGTGTAGGCAAGCAACCGAACGCCGAGCTGAAATATTCCAACAACAGTGAACAGCAGGATACCGATAAGCGGCACCGTGTGCACTCCACCCGTCACAAATATGGCTGACCACAAAAGCAGATTTTGTATCAGAATCGAGACCAGAGTGACCGTGGTCGGAGTCGAGTAGCGCATCCCGGCGCGCGCCGAAACCAGCGCCGAGGCATAAAAGATCGAGGTGATCAGCGCTAAGACCTGCGCCGTCGCGTCGGAGGACATATCACGCCGAGTGTTCTGAGCCGCCTACGAGCATCGTCCGTACGCTGATTTGACTCCCGCTTTGTCGAGAATTAGTGCACCGTGTCGTTCCTTCTCCCGAGAAGGTAAGAATGAGGGTGCACAATTCACCCTCAGGTTGGTCCTCATCCGTCGAGGAAGAGAAAAAAAGAATGGCGAGAATAGCAAACTTCGTGCAGCGTTTTACGGCATCGCAAATATTCAGTGATTCGAAGACGGACGGTTAGCTTCTCGCCAAGGCCTGGCGAAATTTTTCCCGGTGCTCGAGACTATAGAGACGGGGAAAATTTTCCGGGTAGGCTTCGCCGGCCTCGACCTTCAAAGTCACAAAAACTGGACCTTCGTCTTTGAGGATTTCCGGGAGCTTCCTTTCCCACTCCGA
>DATIEH010000228.1:0-34463 GCA_035455905.1 Binatia bacterium
CAGTCGATGAAGAAAGCGGGTTCGAGCAATCCGGTTTTTCTCATGGACGAGATCGACAAGATGTCCACGGATTTTCGTGGCGATCCGTCGTCCGCGCTACTTGAGGTGCTGGACCCGGAGCAAAACACCTCGTTTAACGATCACTACCTCGACTTGGATTATGATCTTTCCAAGGTCATGTTTATCACCACGGCGAATACCTTGGATCGAATTCCGCGCCCATTGCAGGATCGAATGGAAATCATTCGTATCGCCGGGTACACGGAACTGGAAAAATTGAGCATCGCCAAAAAATATCTTCTGGATAAACAAAAAGAGGCGAACGGACTGACCGCAGACAATTTGGTTTTCACCGATAATGCTATCTTAGGGGTGGTGCGCCACTATACAAAAGAGGCAGGTGTTCGTAGCTTGGAACGAGAGATTGCTGCAATCTGCCGAAAAGTGGCGGTCGAAGTGGTGCGTCGCGACCGTAATGCTCACATCCAAATTGGTTCGAAGAGCCTACATAAATACCTAGGTCCGGTGAAATTCCGATACGGCAAGGCCGAGACCGAGGTGAAAATCGGAGTGACCACGGGGTTAGCTTGGACCGAGCTGGGTGGTGAGCTGTTGGCAACCGAAGTGACGATCATGCCTGGCAAAGGCCAGCTGATTATCACCGGCAAACTCGGTGACGTCATGCAAGAATCCGCACAAGCCGCAATGAGCTATGTGCGCTCTCGCGCCACCGAATTGGGGCTTGCGAAGGATTTCTATCAAAAACTCGACGTTCATATCCACGTGCCCGAAGGCGCAATCCCGAAGGACGGGCCTTCCGCCGGAATCACAATGGCGACATCGTTGGTTTCGGCTTTGATGAAAATTCCGGTGCACAACGATTTGGCGATGACTGGAGAAATTACTTTGCGAGGAACTGTTTTGCCCATCGGTGGACTCAAAGAAAAGGTCCTCGCTGCGCACCGCGCTGGCATTAAAAAAGTTCTCATCCCTGCAGAGAACGAAAAGGACATTGAGGAAATTCCTGCAACGGTGCTCAAGACGGTCGAGCTCGAATTGGTGTCTCACATGGATCAGGTTCTGAAAAAGGCGTTAGTGCTGGACGATCCAGAGAGCTTGTTCAGACGCGAGCCATTGGAAAACCAAGCTAAAGACGAACCTCCTCCCTTCGCGGAAAAGGTCGACGACGTACCCGCAAGCGAAATTCTGCCACAATAATGCGCTACGACTAAACTGATGCCGGGTGGTTTGACACCCGGCACCTCGGCTGTTATAAAACCACATCGCGCTGTGACCCGAATCATTTGCGGGGATCTCAGCGCGCTTTTTCATGATGGGGTTGCCATCTGAAATCACGCTGTTTACCGAAATCGCCGATGAGCTTGCGGTCTATACAAATTTGAGGAGAAGTCCTCGGTGGTCGTGAAAGCCGGTGTGGTAGCCAAGGGCGGT
Source organism: Binatia bacterium (assembly GCA_035455905.1). Taxonomy (GTDB): domain Bacteria; phylum Desulfobacterota; class Binatia; order UBA9968; family UBA9968; genus DP-20. The sequence goes on from DATIEH010000228.1 coordinate 1,453, forward strand.
TAGCTCAGCGGGAGAGCATCGGCCTTACAAGCCGGGGGTCACAGGTTCAAATCCTGTACCGCCCACCATCGGTAAAGCGCTTTAATTTATGTCGGGGTCGTAGTTCAGCTGGTTAGAACGCCGGCCTGTCACGCCGGAGGTCGCGAGTTCGAGTCTCGTCGGCCCCGCCATTACTCGAATTTAGCGGACATATTTTCCGGTCCTGGAGTTTGCAGGCGATGAAGAAACAAGAAGCGCTGTCCCAAAGACGTTGGTATGTGATCGACGGTCAAGGCAAAATTCTCGGTCGCATGGCCACTGAAATCGCGCGAGTATTGCGCGGGAAGCACAAACCCACATTTACGCCCAATCAAGACGCCGGAGACTTTGTCATTGTGATCAACGCGCGTGGAGTGAAACTTACCGGCGCTAAGCTGCAAGACAAAGTCTACTATCGGCACACTGAATATCCGGGCGGTATTCGGGAACGATCCGCGGCGGAGCTGCTGCAAATCAAGCCGGAGGAGTTGGTAAGGTTGGCCGTACGGGGAATGCTCCCGAAGAATCGCTTAAGTCGTAAGTTGGTTACCAAACTCAAAGTTTATGCCGGCCCAGAGCATCCCCACAGTGCGCAAAAACCGCAACCTTTGACGATCGCTAGCTAGGAGATTTCGATGGCAGAAAAGGTTTTTACGGCAACAGGTCGCAGAAAAACTTCAGTTGCCCGTGTCGCGCTGAAGCCTGGCAAGGGCAGAATCACGATCAATACGAAATCCTTGCAGGAGTATTTCGGTCGCGAGACTGCTCGCATGATTGTCCTACAGCCCTTCGATGTGACGCAAACGTCCGGAAATTTTGATATCGATGTGAATGTCGCCGGTGGCGGAAATTCGGGTCAGGCGGGTGCGATTCGCCACGGGATAACGCGCGCCCTAATGCAGATCAATCCCGAGCTCCGTTCACCTTTGAAAAAAGCCGGCTTTGTCACGCGCGACCCACGCGCAGTCGAGCGAAAAAAATACGGACGTCACAAGGCGAGAAAACGCCCCCAATACTCCAAGCGCTAAATTTCGTCTACGAGGGTTTCCCCCTCCCCCCAGGGAACGGCTTTGCCGATCTCAGATCGGTCACATGAACGGCGAGCGCTAGCGCAAAGCTCGTAAATTTCTTTTAGCACGGTCACCCCTCGAGCTCTTTCACAAGGAATTCGTGTCGGTCACTCTTCTGCCGTGAAGAAGAATAGCCCGATCATCGCGAAAATAGCGTTCGGCGCCCAGGCGGATAATGCCGAAGGCATGGCGCCACTGTGACCGAGCGAGAGGCAAAACGCAGCTAAGACCCAATAGCCAAACGCGATCAGCATCGCGATCCCGAAGCTCAGGGAGAGACTCCCGGTCATTTTTCGTTTGATCGCGAATGGAATCGCCAGCAGGACCATCAAGGGCGAGATGAACGGCAGGGCGAGTTTTGTCTGAAGATCGACTTCATAATAGGTAGTGTCGATGCCTTTGGCTTTCATATCGGCGATCTGTTTTTGTAAATCGAAAAACGTGAATTCCTCGGCATCCCGCGCCAGCAGCTGAAGATCTTTTGGAGTTTCGGAGAGCGGCAGCGTGGTTGTGGTTTCCCGCTGAACCATCTTTCCGTCTGGGAGCAGACTCCATTCGGTGCCGCCGGTGACTGTCCAACCCTTCTGGGTATATTGCGCGCGTGGAATTTCGAGCAGCCCGCGCAAGCTAAAGTCGCGATTGAGGAGAAAAACCGTCACGTTCTCGAGGACATTTGTGCGTGGGTCAAAATTGTCGATATTTATAAAGCTATTTTCGGCACGTATCCAGATATCATGAGTTCCTAGGAGGCTTTGCTGCTGTTTATTTTTGATCTCTGTCTTGTAAATTGTTTGGGCATTGTGAGCAAAGACAGGGACCAAGGCTTCGTTCCAAAGAAAATTTAGCGCACAAACGATCAGCGATAGAATCAGCAGCGGTAGAGCGATTCGTTGAACGGTGATTCCACCTGCGCGAATTGCGGTGATCTCGTGGGTTCGGGTCAATGCGCCGAGACAAAAAAGTGTCGAAAAAAGAACAGCAAAGCCGATCACACGAGAAATCAAAAGCGGCGCCTTATAAAAAAAGTATCGCAAGATAGTGAAAAGCGGCGCGCCGGCATCGAGCAGAGCGCCGATTCGTTCGAAAAAGTCCACCGTTGTGTAAACCAACGTGATTACCAGCAGACTGACGAAGAAAATCCGTAAGAAGCTGCTGGCGACGTAACGGTCCAAAATTGCGCCGACGGGAAGGAATTTGAAAGCGAGCCGGCCCATCAGTTACGCCTTCTATGAAGACTTCTCCTGAGTTCAACCCAACCCTGTGCGACCGATTCCGCCGCACGGTCAAGCACTCGCGGAAAAGTCAGCGGTGAATCCCGTAACGCATGTCGGAAAAAATGCGCACCGATACCACCCACGACGACATTCGGTAGCCAGAGAGCGGGGATCGGATGAAGAATGTTTTTGTCGCCTAAGGCTTTTCCGAGCGAAAGCAGGGCATAGTAGGCGACGAGCCAAAAAAGACACAGCATAAATCCCCAGGACCGGTTAGCGCGAGAAGAGCGCGGAACCAGAGTGAGTGCGACTCCCAGAAGACAAAATAGTAAAGGAACAAATCCGAAAGAAATACGCTGCTGCAGCTCCATTCTCTCGGCGATGGTTTTGGCGCCCGCTCGTTGTTTTTTTTCGATGCTCGACAGCAACTCTGAGACCGTCATTTCTTTCGGACCCGATTCCTTCTGCTGAATCGGCCCGATAAGATCGTCGAGATCGAGCTTGAAATCATAAATATTAAAACGCGTTTGACTGAAACCGGGGCGATTTTTCTCTCGTTCATAAATACTACCGTCAAAGAGGCGCAATCCGAGGGTGTTGGTCTCCTCCTCCGTGGAGATACGCGCAACCTTCCCCAAGATAATATCCTCCCGGATCTGGTCCCGCTTATCGACGATAAGCACCCCTTGCGCGGTATTGCCGGGAGGAACGATCTCCTCGACATAGATCAGGATTTTGGGGAAGTCGTCATTGAATACCTTTTCCTTAAGGGCCGTGCCAATCCGACTCTTGGCGATATTGTAAAGCTCTTTTTTTAATGCAAAGTTCGCCACGGGCCGGGCAAACATCGTGAGAAAGAAAGTTACAAGCGCGATCACAAATGCCAAAATGGCGACGGGCCATAGAATTTGCGCAGGGCTGATTCCCGATGCCTTCATAGCCAGGAGCTCTTGATCATTGGACATTCGGCCTAGTCCCAAGAGGATGGCGAGTAGGAAGGCCATGGGCACCGTCATTTCCAGAAACGTGGGGAGAATCAAAGAGAATAACTTCAGGATCTGCAAAATTGGCACACCGCGCGTCACGACCAACTCAATAAGTCTCAAGATACGCCCTATCAACAACACTGAAGTGAACGCGAGCAGGCCCAAGAAAAACGGCGGAATGATTTCGGAGATCAAATAGCGGAACAGAATTCTTCGCTTCACGTCGAGGCATGTTAACGAGTGCTATAGGGTTTGTAAAATCCTCGAGCGCGAAATCGCAAAATCGCCATGTCGTCACGCACCGAAATAGTCTTTGGCATCAATCCCGTGCAGGAAAAGCTTCGCGCCTCGGCAAAAGATGTCTTGGAAATTTTGCTTGCCGAAGCGGGTGATCGCGCTGCTTTGCGTTTGATCGAGCGCGAGGCGGTCCGCCATGGACTGCGCGTCTCACGGGTGACCGCTCATCTTCTCGATCGATTGGCCGCAGGTCAACGACATCAGGGTGTCATCGCAAAAATCGCAGGCTTTCAATACCTGTCGCTTGACGAACTCCTGCAGCGGATCTCAACGGGACTTAGCTCGGAATGGATTTTAATCCTCGATGGCGTGACCGATCCGCGTAACTTTGGCGCATTGCTACGGACCGCGGAAGCGGTCGGAATTCGGCATGTCGTTATTCCTAAGCATCGCTCAGTCGATGTGAACCCGCTGGTCGTGAAGGCAGCATCGGGAGCCACATTTCATCTGGATATTGTCAAAGCGACAAATATGCGAACGGCGCTCGCGGAGCTAAAAAAGCGCGGTTACTGGATCGCCGGTCTGGACGCGAAGGCTGCCAAAACCATTTATGAAAATAACTACCCGGAACGGCTGGCCATTCTCTTGGGAAGCGAAGGCAAGGGCATTCGCCAGATAAACTTGCGTGAATGCGATTTCGTGGTATCGATCCCCATGCTCGGCAAAATTGCTTCTCTTAACGTCGCTGTAGCAGGAGCCGTTTTTCTGTACGAAATTCTGCGACAAAGGCAGATGGGCGCGAATGACAGATGACGGGAATTGGGTCGCTATGTTGGAAACTGCGCGAGTTACCTCCTCCCTGTTGACATGATTACTTGAAGGTGCTTTAAATAACCGTTTACATAAAAAGAGTACGCTGGGATGCCTCGTCCTGCGCTTCAGAGATATTGCTGGATTGTCGTGGGGAAATCGAATCTATTCCACCGGATGTTTTTGATCGCGGGGGATTGGCTTTTGCGCAAGCGTCAGCTGGCGCAAGCTAAGCTGGCGTAGCTCAACGGTAGAGCAGCTGATTTGTAATCAGCAGGTTGTAGGTTCAAGTCCTATCGCCAGCTCCAGCTTAGACGGGAGCTCCGATTTCGGGTTCTGTATTTTTCATTATATTAGGAGTATTAGTAACTTAGCCAAGGTTAAGGGATAGGAGAGGTTCCCGAGTGGCCAAAGGGAGCAGACTGTAAATCTGCCGGCGATGCCTTCGAAGGTTCGAATCCTTCCCTCTCCACCAGACTTCATAACGCGGGAATAGCTCAGTTGGTAGAGCGCAAGCCTTCCAAGCTTGGGGTCGCGGGTTCGAGTCCCGTTTCCCGCTCCATTTTGAGTTTGTCGATGATGTTCGGATCGACAGGGAGCAGGTACAGTCGGCCGGGGCGCTGTACAAATCGTCCGTGATATCTGCCCAGGTAGCTCAGTCGGTAGAGCACGTCCTTGGTAAGGACGAGGTCGGCGGTTCAATCCCGCTCCTGGGCTTGCTTAGAACATACGCGCCGGGTTTGGCATCCTTGAAGCGATTCATTGGTAATTCAATAGGAGGAAGAGATGAGTAAGCAGAAGTTTGAGCGCAAGAAGCCGCACCTAAATATTGGCACAATCGGCCACGTCGATCACGGCAAGACAACTTTAACGGCCGCAATTACCAAGGTCTTGGAAAAGCAAGGTAAGGCTAAGTTTCTAGCCTATGATCAGATCGACAAGGCACCGGAGGAGAGAGAGCGCGGTGTTACCATCAATATTGCTCACGTCGAATATGAAACCGATAAGCGCCACTATGCCCACGTCGACTGTCCAGGTCATGCAGACTACGTGAAGAACATGATCACCGGCGCGGCACAAATGGACGGCGCCATCCTCGTTGTCTCCGCTGCCGACGGCCCGATGCCTCAAACCCGCGAGCACATTTTGTTAGCACGGCAGGTCGGCGTTCCTGCCATCGTCGTCTATCTTAACAAAGCCGACATGGTCGATGACAAAGAACTACTAGAGCTGGTCGAACTCGAAGTTCGCGAGCTGCTGTCGAAATACAAATTCCCTGGAGATGATACGCCGATCGTCATCGGTAGCGCACTGAAAGCCCTCGAGGGTGACACGTCTGAAATGGGTGAAGGCTCAATATTGAAGCTGATGGAGGCTGTGGATTCGTTCGTCCAGGAGCCGGTGCGCGATATCGACAAGCCGTTTTTGATGCCTGTTGAAGACGTATTCACAATCAGCGGGCGCGGTACGGTCGTGACGGGACGGGTTGAGCGCGGCGTCGTGAAAGTAGGCGAGGAAATCGAAATCGTCGGATTCAAAGCGACCCAGAAGACCGTTGCGACTGGTGTTGAGATGTTCCGGAAGCTGCTCGACGAGGGGCAGGCGGGCGACAACATTGGCGTACTTCTCCGCGGCACCAAGCGGGAGGAAGTGGAGCGCGGCCAGGTTCTGGCCAAACCGGGCAGTATCACGCCACATACGAGATTCAACGCCGAGGCTTACGTATTAACCAAAGAGGAAGGCGGCCGGCACACGCCGTTTTTCAATGGCTATCGACCGCAGTTTTATTTTCGCACGACGGACGTTACCGGTGTTGTGAAGTTGCCGGAAGGCACTGAAATGGTCATGCCCGGCGATAACATCAATGTCGAGATCGAATTAATCACACCGGTCGCCATGGACGACGGGCTCAAGTTCGCTATTCGCGAAGGCGGACGGACCGTGGGCGCCGGAGTTGTAACTAAAATTATTCAGTAACCGGTTGCTGAAAGAGGTTGCGTTATGCGGGAACTCATCGGATTTGCTTGCGATCAATGCAAACGTAAGAATTACACATCGACAAAAAATCGAAAGAAGACCACGGAAAAGCTTTCCCTGAAGAAATTTTGCGCTTCTTGCCGCGCGCATACTCTGCATCGCGAGGTTAAGGTCTAACGGGAGAGGGGTCAGTAGCTCCAATTGGTAGAGCGCCGGACTCCAAATCCGGTTGTTGTAGGTTCGAGTCCTGCCTGACCCGCCATCTCATGGATTTCACCGATGGGTGATTGGATCCAAAATATCCAAGACAGTGTCCGGCACGCTGTCGAGTTCTTCAAGGAAGCGTGGCAGGAATTGAAAAAGGTCTATTGGCCTTCCCGTAAGGAAACTTACGCAGCGACTCTCGTGGTAATCATTGTTGTCGTCATTATTTCGGTCTATTTGGCGGCGGTCGATCTTGTCTTGACCAAAGCCATTCAGGCGATCATCGGCTGATAGAAGTTCGGGCGCGCGCTATGGCCAAGCAGTGGTACATCGTTCACACGTTTTCGGGATATGAACAGAAGGCGAAAGCCGCGCTGGAGGAGCGGATCAGGGCCCTCGGGAAGCAGGATTTTTTCGGTGAAATACTGGTGCCGGTGGAAAAAGTCGTAGAGTTGGTGAAGGGTAAGAAGAAGACGTCCTCGCGCAAGTTCTTTCCAGGATACATTCTGGTGCAGATGGAACTGAATGACGACACCTGGCACGTCGTTAAAGAAACGCCAAAGGTCACCGGCTTCGTCGGCGGCAGCACGAATCCTCCTTCAGTTACGGATGAGGAAGTTAGAGCCATTACCCAACAGATGGAAGAGGGCGCCATCAAACCGAAACCGCGGGTGTTGTTCTCGGTGGGTGAAAACGTCAAGGTGATCGATGGTCCATTCGCCGATTTCAACGGGGTGGTCGAAGAAGTCAAACCCGACAAGGGGAAGCTCCGAGTCTTGATCAGCATATTTGGCCGAGCGACTCCGGTGGAGCTCGAGTTCGTTCAAGTTGAACGCAATTAGTTGGAAGGATTGAGCCAATGGCAAAAAAAGTGATCGGCGAGATCAAGCTGCAGATCCCGGCTGGGCAGGCCAATCCGAGTCCCCCTGTGGGTCCAGCACTGGGGCAACGTGGCGTCAATATCATGGAGTTTTGTAAAGCGTTCAACGCGGCCACTCAGGCACAGCAAGGAATGATCACGCCGGTCATTATTACCGTATATGCGGATCGCTCTTTTACGTTTGTAACAAAAACGCCTCCCGCCTCTGTGCTGCTGAAGAAGGCCGCGGGGCTGGAAAAGGGCTCTTCAGAAACCGGCAAGACATCGGTCGGCAAAGTGACTCGAGCCCAAGTCCGCCAGATTGCTGAATTGAAGCTTAAGGACCTTACGGCAAAAAATCTGGCGGCGGCGGAAAAATCAATCGAAGGAACGGCGCGCAGTTTGGGCTTGGAAGTCGAAGGTTAGACGAGGAACCTATGAGTGAAAAGGGCAAGAACTATCGCGCTGCGTTGGAAAAAGTCGATCGGAACCAACGTTATCTACTGGAAGACAGTCTTCGGTTGGCGAAAGAGACGGCGCGGGCGAAGTTTGATGAAACCGTGGAGATGGCGATCCGACTCGGAGTCGACCCCCGCCAGGCCGATCAAAACATTCGTGGAACTGTGACATTGCCGCACGGGATGGGCAAGAGTGTGCGCGTCCTTGCATTCGCCAAGGGCGACAAAGAGAAGGAAGCGCAGGACGCTGGAGCGGATTTCGTCGGTAGCGACGAGCTCATCAAAAAGATCAGCGACGGATGGCTCGAGTTCGATAAAGCGGTCGCAACACCGGATATGATGGGAGCAGTCGGGCGGATCGGTAAAATCCTCGGTCCGCGCGGGTTGATGCCGAACCCGAAAACCGGGACCGTGGCGATGGATATTGGCAAGGCTGTCAAGGAAATCAAGGCTGGAAAGCTGGAATTTCGGGTGGATAAAGCCGGTATCATTCACGTGCCCGTCGGAAAGGCCTCATTCGGTCCGGAGCAGTTGATCGATAATGCCAAAGCGGTGCTCGGGTCAATCATACGGGCGAAGCCCGCGTCCGCCAAGGGTAACTATATTAAAGGTGTAACAGTTGCGACCACTATGGGTCCCGGGATCAAGATCGACCTCGCGCAAATCCGCGCCATGGCGGCTTGACCGCAACTGTTCCATTATCTGAATGGCTTATGAGTTTGGGAGAACAGAATGTCTGAAGCGCCAGTCGTCCGTGCCACTCATGGTGAAAAGGCTGAAACCATTGGCGCGGTCCATGAACGGTTCATGTCAGCCAAAATGGCGGTGGTGACAGAGTATCGCGGGCTGACGGTCGCTCAGATGACGCGCCTGCGCCGTGCGATTCGGGATGCCTCGGGTGAATACCAAGTCATCAAGAACACGTTAGTTCGGCGAGCGCTGGACGGTACAGTTTTTGGCGATCTGGAAAAGCTCCTGGAAGGTCCCAACGGTTGGGTTTTTGCCTACGATGATCCGGTGGTTTTATCGAAGGCGCTCGTTAAATTTGCCGATGACCATGACAAACTGACAATCAAGGGCGGCGTCTTTGAAGGTCGGTTCATGGATACGGCCGGCGTTAAGGCGCTTTCGCAGATGCCGAGCAAGCCGGAACTGCAAGCCAAATTGCTCGCGATGATCAACGCTCCGGCGACACAGCTTGTGCGGCTCATACAAGAGCCCGGAGCGAGGGTGGTGCGGCTGCTCGAATCGGTTCGAAAAAGCAAGTCTGAATAGCATCTTTTGATCACTAACAAAGGGGGAAGTCTATGGAAGGCGTTTCTAAAGAGCAGGTGAAAGATTTCATCAAGAATATGACCTTGATGGATGCGGCGGCGCTGGTCAAGGAACTCGAAAATGAGCTTGGCGTGAGCGCTGCGGCACCCGTGGCCGTAGCGGCGGCGGCTGGACCGGCTGCGGCAGCCGCGGAAGAAAAGACTGAGTTTAATGTCATTCTCGCCGAAGCTGGCGAGAAAAAAATTCAAGTCATCAAAGTGGTCCGAGAACTTACCGGTCTCGGGTTAAAAGAAGCGAAGGATCTTGTCGACGGAGCGCCCAAGCCCGTCAAAGAAGCGGTGCCGAAAGCAGAAGCGGAAACCATCAAGAAAAAGCTCGAAGAGCAGGGCGCGAAGGTCGAAATCAAGTAGATCGCTCATAAGCAGTGCTTACCGGTAAATTGCTGAAGAATTGTTGACCGAGTTCGACAAGGAGTGTCCATGGCATTTCAAGTTGCCAATAATTTACGATTTCGTCGCAGTTTTGGGAGGATCCGGAAAATCATCGATCTTCCTTACCTGATTGAGATTCAGAAGAATTCTTACGAGCTGTTTTTGCAAAAAGACGTGGCGCCGATGGAGCGCCAAAATATCGGATTGCAGGAGGTTTTTAAGTCGGTTTTCCCTATAAAGGATTTCAATGAGACGGCATCTTTGGAATTTGTCAGCTATTCACTCGGTGAACCCAAGTACGACGTCGAGGAATGTCACCAGCGGGGCATGACCTTTGCCGCTCCGCTCAAGGTTACCGTGCAGTTGGTGCTCTGGGATATCGACCAGCAAACCGGCGCGCGCAGCATTAAAAATGTCAAGGAGCAAGAGGTTTACTTTGGCGAAATCCCCCTGATGACGATCAACGGGACGTTTATGATCAACGGGACGGAGCGAGTGATCGTGAGTCAGCTCCATCGCTCCCCGGGAGTTTTTTTTGAGCACGATAAAGGCAAAACGCATGCTAGCGGCAAATTGCTCTACTCGGCCCGAGTGATTCCGTATCGCGGCTCATGGGTCGATCTCGAGTTTGATCCTCGGGATATCCTCTACGTGCGCATCGACCGTCGGCGGAAATTTCACGCAACGGTACTGTTGCGAGCGCTCGGCATGACCACCGAAGACTTGCTCAATTACTACTACAAAAGCGACACGGTGGTTTTCGATGGTCGCAGGCCGGCGCTGGTTTTCAACCCAAGTCATCTCCTGAATGCGAAGGTGAGCGCCGATGTGCGAGACCCGAAGTCCAATGACATTATTGTTAAGGAAGGGAAAAAATTTACGCGGCCGATTCTACGGCAGATGGAAGCCGCTAAGATGAAGCAGGTGCCTGTCGTCTGGGAAGACATCCTCGGTCGTGTGGCCGCCCACGACGTCGTCGATCCCCAAACTAAAGAAGTTTTGGTCGAGTGCAATCACGAAATTACCCAGGACAAGGTCGATCTCATCCGCGATAAGGGCATTCATCAGATCGAGGTGTTGTTTATCGATGATTCCAGTGTCGGGCCTTATCTGAGAAATACGTTATTGCAAGACCGTATCAAGTCGCCGCAGGATGCGATCTTGGAAATCTATCGGCGATTGCGCCCGGGAGACCCGCCCACGGTGGAATCGGCCACCAATTTTTTCAATAACTTGTTTTTCAACCCGGATCGCTATGATCTCTCCAAGGTCGGTCGGCTCAAGCTGAATCATCGTTTGAAGCTCAATGTTCCCCTCGAGCAGGGGACGCTGCGCAAGGAAGATATTCTCGAGGTCGTACGCTATTTGATGGAGCTCAAAAATGGCAATGGCTCGGTAGACGATATCGACCATCTCGGCAATCGTCGCGTCCGTGCGGTCGGGGAGCTCGTGGAAAATCATTTCCGCGTCGGTCTCGTCCGCATGGAACGGGCCATCAAAGAAAAGATGAGCCTGCAGGACATCGAGACCCTGATGCCGCAGGAGCTGATCAACTATAAGCCGGTTTCAGCTGCCCTTAAGGAATTTTTTGGGTCGAGCCAGCTGTCGCAGTTTATGGATCAGACCAACCCGCTTTCCGAAATTACCCACAAGCGGCGGCTGTCCGCGCTCGGTCCCGGCGGTTTGACGCGTGAACGAGCCGGTTTCGAAGTGCGCGATGTGCACCCGACCCATTATGGTCGCGTCTGTCCGATCGAGACTCCGGAAGGGCCAAATATCGGACTGATTGCGTCGCTAACGACTTACGCGAGGGTGAATGGCTTCGGCTTCATTGAAACGCCCTATCGAGAAGTGGAAAACGGACGGGTCACCGATCGGATTCGCTATCTCTCTGCCTTGGAAGAAGAGGATCACGTTATCGCGCAGGCGAATGCGCCGATCGATGGCCGGGGTAATTTCACCCTCGATTTAGTGTCCGCTCGCAAAGGCGGCGAGTTCGTGATGGCGCGCCCTGAAGAGATCAATTTCATGGACGTGTCGCCGAACCAGTTGGTCAGTGTGGCCGCTTCGTTAATTCCATTTTTAGAAAATGACGACGCGAACCGGGCACTGATGGGATCCAACATGCAGCGGCAAGCGGTGCCGCTGCTCAGAACCGAAGCGCCTCTCGTCGGCACCGGCATGGAAAAAACGGTCGCGCGCGATTCGGGCGTAACGGTGGTGGCGCGACGCGATGGCCTGGTGGAAAGCGTCGATTCCACGCGCATCGTGATTAAAGCGGATAAAACGTCGGGACCGAGGGACACCGGGGTCGATATTCACAATCTGGTCAAATATCAGCGGTCAAACCAAAATACGTGTATCAATCAACGACCGATCGTGCTCGTCGGCGATCAAGTAAAAGCGGGCGAAGTCATCGCCGATGGACCCTCGACCGAAATGGGCGAACTCGCTCTCGGCCGTAACGTCGTTGTCGCACTCATGCCTTGGGGCGGCTACAACTTCGAAGATTCAATTCTGATCAGTGAACGGGTCGTGAAAGAAGACATCTATACCTCGATTCACATCGAGGAGTTTGAGTGTGTCTCGCGCGATACCAAGCTCGGTCCCGAAGAAATTACTCGTGATATTCCCAATGTCGGTGACGAAGCCCTCATGAACCTCGATGAGAGTGGAATTATCCGCATTGGAGCTGAAGTGAAGCCCGGCGACATTTTAGTCGGCAAAATCACTCCCAAGGGCGAAACTCAACTTTCGCCCGAGGAAAAGTTGCTGCGCGCGATCTTTGGTGAGAAAGCCGGCGAAGTGCGGGATACATCCCTGCGCGTGCCTCCCGGCGTTGAAGGCACGGTGATCAACGTGCGCATCTTCTCGCGGAAAGGTTTGGGAAAGGACGAGCGCAGCAAAATCATCGAAGATGAAGAGGTGATTCGGCTCAGAAAAGATCAACACGATGAGATTCGTATTCTTCAGGACGGCGCACTGCGCCGTCTCAAGCGGCTTTTGATCGGGCGGCGCTTGGCGGGTCGGATTAGCGATGACAGCCGCAAGGTGCTGCTCAACAAAGGTCAGGAGTTGACGGAAGAAGATCTCGATCAGTTGCCGATGTCCTACTGGGGAGAGATTCGCGTCGACAACGAATCCGTTGAGAACGAGCTCAGCCGAATCATCGACAGCACAACGGGCCAGGTCAATCAGATCAAGCGCGCATTCGAAGACAAGATTGAAAAGCTCAAAGGCGGCGACGAGCTTCCGCCAGGTGTCATCAAAATGGTCAAAGTTTTTGTCGCCATCAAACGCAAGCTCCAAGTGGGCGACAAAATGGCCGGGCGGCATGGCAACAAGGGCGTTATTTCGCGAATTCTGCCAGAGGAAGACATGCCTTATCTGGAAGACGGCACGCCGGTGGACGTGGTGCTTAACCCTCTGGGCGTTCCCTCGCGAATGAATGTCGGCCAGATCCTCGAAGCGCACTTGGGCTGGGCGGCACGGAGTCTAGGCCAACAGATCGATGAGCTGCTGCGTACACAAAATGGTGATGGCGATACGCTGAGACGCCGGTTGAAGGATTTCCTGAATACCCGAGAGGCGAATGAGCTGATCGAGGGCGCCAAAGACCCTGAGATTTTGAAGCTTGCGGACAAATACCGAGAGGGCGTCCACATCGCCTCGCCGGTATTCGACGGCGCCGCGGAAGAGGAGATTTTCAATCTGCTCAGAAAAGCGGGATTGCCCGCCACCGGACAGGTCACCTTATACGACGGCCGCACCGGCGAGCCCTTCGATGGCAAAGTTACCGTTGGTGTCATGTACATCATGAAGCTTCATCATCTGGTCGATGACAAAATCCATGCGCGCTCGACCGGCCCTTACTCGCTAGTCACTCAGCAGCCGCTGGGCGGCAAAGCGCAGTTTGGCGGTCAGCGTTTGGGCGAGATGGAAGTTTGGGCTCTGGAGGCTTATGGCGCCGCATACACGCTGCAGGAAATGCTTACGGTGAAATCCGACGACGTGGTCGGGCGAACCCGGATGTATGAGGCGATTGTCAAAGGAGACAATTTGCTGGAGCCAGGCTTGCCGGAATCTTTTAATGTTATGGTCAAAGAACTCCAGAGTTTAGGGCTGGATGTCGACTTGGTCGAGGAGAAGTAGTCAGGCCGAGTTGTTCTGCTGCTAGCGGAGGTAATCCGAATGGAAGATCTGTTCAATTTGTTCGAGAAGCCAAAAAATCCCCTCAGTTTCAACGCGATCAAAGTGTCCGTCGCATCGCCGGAAAAGATCCGCTCTTGGTCGCATGGCGAAGTGAAAAAACCCGAGACGATCAATTATCGGACATTTAAGCCGGAGCGCGACGGCTTGTTCTGCGCGAAAATTTTTGGTCCCACCAAGGACTATGAATGCAATTGCGGCAAGTACAAGCGCATGCGGCACCGCGGGGTGGTTTGCGAAAAATGCGGTGTGGAAGTCATTCAGTCCAAAGTCCGCCGTGAGCGCATGGGGCATATTGAGCTTGCCACACCGGTCGTCCACATCTGGTTTTTGAAGAGTCTGCCGAGCCGTATCGGCGCACTCCTCGACATGTCGCTCAAGGAAATCGAAAAGGTTCTTTATTTCGAATCGTATATTGTGGTGGATCCTGGGGAAACTCCGCTGCAATACAAGGAACTGTTGACCGAAGCGCGTTACCGTAAGGCCGTGGAAGAATATGGGGGTAAGTTTATCGCCGAGATGGGCGCCGAGGCGATCCGCAAATTACTGAAGGCAATCGACATCGCCAAGCTTTCGGAAGATCTGCGCCAGGAAATGCGTGATGCTAACTCCGAAGTGCGGCGCAAGAAAATGGCCAAACGGCTAAAAGTGATCAACGCTTTCAGGACGTCCGGCAATCGTCCGGAGTGGATGGTCATGGAAGTTATTCCCGTGATTCCACCCGATCTTCGGCCACTGGTGCCGCTGGACGGCGGCCGCTTCGCGACGTCCGATCTGAACGATCTTTATCGTCGAGTGATCAATCGAAACAACCGGCTCAAGCGTCTGATGGAATTGAGCGCGCCTGACATGATCATTCGCAACGAAAAGCGGATGCTGCAGGAAGCGGTCGATGCATTGTTCGATAACGGCAGACGCGGCCGTGCGATCACCGGTCAGAATCGGCGCCCGCTCAAATCCTTGAGCGATATGCTCAAGGGCAAAACCGGGCGGTTCCGGCAAAACTTGCTTGGCAAGCGCGTCGATTATTCCGGACGATCGGTGATTGTCGTTGGACCCGAGCTGCGTCTGCATCAATGCGGGTTGCCAAAAAAGATGGCCTTGGAGCTGTTTAAGCCATTTATCTACAACAAGCTTGAAGAGCGCGGCCATGTGACGACGATTAAAAGCGCGAAAAAAATGGTCGAGCGCGAGTTGCCAGAGGTATGGGATATTCTGGACGAAGTGATTCGCGAACATCCGGTTATGCTGAATCGCGCACCGACCTTGCACCGGCTCGGGATTCAGGCCTTCGAGCCCATTCTGATCGAAGGCAAAGCGATTCAGCTCCATCCGCTCGTGTGCGCCGCGTATAACGCGGATTTCGACGGCGATCAAATGGCGGTGCATGTGCCGCTTTCCGTGGAAGCGCAAGTGGAAGCGCGGGCGCTGATGATGTCGACGAACAACATTCTCTCGCCGGCAAACGGCAAGCCGATCATCGTGCCGACCCAGGACATCGTGCTCGGGCTCTACTACATGACGCGTGATCGGGTGCACGCAAAAGGCAGCGGTCGGCTTTTCAGCAACCCGAGCGAAGTGCGGATCGCCTATGATCAAGGAGAAGTCGATATTCAGGCGCCGATTACGGTGCGAATCAATGGCGAGCGAATTGAGACCACGGTCGGGCGGGTGTTGCTGTACGAGGTTGTACCGGAAGTGATCCCGTTCAAGGAACTCAATCGCGTCATGAAAAAGAAAGAGCTCGCAAACCTGATCGATGTGAGCTACCGGCTGGCGGGGAACAAAGCTACGGTCATTTTGGCCGACCGATTGAAGGATATCGGTTATCAGAATGCGACCAAAGCGGGTATTTCGATTTCGATCAAAGACATGGTGATTCCGCCGAGCAAGGAAGAGCTGCTCAAGAAAGCCCACGACGACGTACGTGAAATCGAAGAGCAGTACAAGAACGGTCTGATTACTGATGGCGAACGTTACAACAAAGTCGTCGATATTTGGGCCGAAGTCACGGATCGTATCGCCGACGAAATGTTACGCGACCTCGGCTCAGAGAAGGTAACGGATGAGCACGGGCGCGAAATCATGACGCCGAGCTTCAACCCGATTTTCATGATGGCCGACTCGGGTGCGCGCGGCAGCGCGCAGCAGATTCGCCAGCTTGCGGGAATGCGCGGTCTTATGGCGAAGCCTTCGGGCGAAATCATCGAGACCCCGATCACCGCCAATTTCCGCGAAGGCCTGACGGTGTTGCAGTACTTCATTTCAACCCACGGCGCTCGCAAGGGTTTGGCCGACACAGCGTTAAAGACGGCCAACTCCGGTTACCTTACCCGGCGACTGGTGGACGTGGCGCAGGATGCAGTCATTGCCGAGGAAGACTGCGGCACGATGGACGGAATTGAAATGACACCGCTCATGGAAGGCGGCGAGATCATCGAGCCACTCGGCGACCGTGTTCTCGGGCGCGTGGCTTTGGAAGATGTCAAAGATCCGTTCACGGGCGATGTGATCGTAAAAGCCAACCAGGAGATCAATGAGGAGTTGGTCCAGCGCATCGAGGACGCAGGCTTGGAGCGGATCAAGATCCGTTCCGTGCTCACCTGCGCATCGCGCCGCGGCGTTTGTATTATGTGTTATGGCCGCGATTTAGGACGCGGTCACATGATCAACTTGGGCGAAGCGGTCGGCGTGATTGCGGCGCAATCGATCGGCGAGCCCGGGACGCAGCTGACCATGCGGACGTTCCATATCGGTGGAACCGCAAGCCGACGCGCGGAACAGACGACCCTGGAATCCCGGAACGAAGGCACTATCAAGTTCATCAATGTGAGCACCGTTACCAACAAGGACGGCGATCTCGTCGTGATGAACCGTAACGGCGAGGTGGCCATCGTCGATTATCCGGAGGGTGAGACGGGGCGCGAGCGCGCGCGTGAGCGCTACCCGGTCGTCTATGGCGCGAAGCTTAAGAAAAAGGATGGCAGCAAAGTCAAAGCCGGTGAGCTCTTGGCGGAATGGGATCCCTACACCATTCCTATTCTCACTGAGGTGAGCGGTGTCGTGAAGTTCGGTGACGTTATCGAAACGGTGACCATGGAGGAAAAGGTCGACGAGCGAACCGGGCTGTCGACTAAGGTCATCACAGATTCCAAGGACGTGGAGAAGCGCCCGCGTATTTCGATCAAAGACATCGAAGGGCAAACCGCGCGTTTGTCGGCGACATCGGAAGCGCGCTATCTCCTGCCGGTGGGAGCGCATATCAATGTTCAGGAAGGTCAGACAGTATTCGCCGGCGACGCACTAGCCAAGATCCCGCGCGAAACCACCAAAACTAAAGACATCACCGGCGGGTTGCCGCGCGTTGCTGAACTGTTCGAGGCACGCAAGCCGAAAGAGTTCGCGGTAATTACCGAGATCGACGGCATTGTTTCATTTGGCAAGGATACCAAGGGCAAACGCAAAGTGGTGGTCAGCCCCGAGGTGGGCGAGCCGCGCGAGTATCTCATTCCCAAGGGGAAGCATATCAGCGTTCATGACGGGGATCGGATTAAAGCCGGCGAGGCTTTGATGGACGGCTCGTCGAACCCGCACGATATTTTGAACATTCTCGGCGAGAAAGCGCTGGCGAAATATCTGGTCGACGAAGTGCAGGAAATTTATCGGTTACAGGGCGTGCGTATCAACGACAAGCACATCGAGGTGATTGTCCGACAGATGCTGCGCCGTGTGCGCATCAAAGAAGTTGGCGACACCGAGTTTTTGATCGGCGATCAGGTCGAAAAGTGGCGCTTCGACGAAGAGAACCAAAAGGCGATCACCGAACGCGGTAAGCCGGCCGTCGCCGAGCCGCTGTTGCTCGGAATCACCAAGGCGTCGCTGTCGACCGAGAGCTTCATCTCCGCGGCCTCCTTCCAGGAGACGACGAAGGTGCTTACGGAAGCGGCCATTCACGGCAAAGTGGATTTGCTTTGCGGCCTTAAAGAAAACGTCATTATGGGCCGTTTAATTCCAGCCGGCACCGGGTTAACGAAGTACGCGAAGGCGGAGATCGAGATTGATGAGCCGGAAAGTCCGGGTGGTGTGACACCGGAAGCGGCGGAGGCCTGAAGCGAGTTTTGACAACACTGCCCTAATTTGTTAATAACAGGATTTCCCTAGAGGAGTTCAGATACCGCTGGGCTCCTCAGAAATCCAACTTATCTGAACGAGAAAATATGCCGACCATCAGTCAATTAGTGCGCGAAAGCCGGGAAAAACAGCGGCCGAAAAACACCGCGCCGGCTCTGCAAGGCTGCCCGCAAAAACGCGGCGTCTGCACTCGGGTGTACACGTCAACGCCAAAAAAACCGAACTCGGCGTTGCACAAAGTGGCGCGCGTGCGGCTTACGAACGGGATCGAAGTGACTTCCTACATACCCGGTGTCGGGCACAATTTGCAGGAGCACTCGGTGGTATTGATTCGTGGCGGTCGTGTTAAGGACTTGCCGGGCGTGCGTTATCACATCGTGCGCGGCACTCTGGATTCGATCGGCGTTCAGGAGCGTCGCCAAGGGCGCTCGAAATACGGTGCGAAGAGACCGAAATAGGACGAGGTTATGCCACGCAAAGGCGAAGTTCGGAAACGTGAGATTTTGCCTGATCCCAAATACGGGGACAAAGTCGTAGCAAAATTCGTGAATACGATTATGAGCCGGGGTAAGAAAAGCGTTGCGGAGTCGATCTTTTACCGATCGCTGGACATCGTAACCGCCAAGGCCAAAGAAGACGCACTGGGGGTATTCAAACGGGCGATCGAAAATACCCGTCCGACTGTTGAAGTCCGTTCCCGGCGTGTCGGCGGCGCCACGTATCAAGTTCCGGTCGAGGTACGCCCGCAGCGACGGTTGTCGCTGAGTATGCGATGGTTGATCGATTCCGCGCGGGAGCGCGCGGAAAAGTCCATGGAAGAAAAGTTAGCCGCCGAGTTGATGGATGCGGCGAACAATCGTGGCACGGCGATTAAGAAGAAGGAAGATACCCATCGTATGGCAGAGGCCAATCGGGCCTTCGCCCATTACCGTTGGTAGTCCACTCATTGAGCGAGGCACGAAAAGGAGGCGGGTTGACCGCCTCCTTTTTTTCCGCGTAGAAGAAAATGGCAAGAACTGTTCCCCTAGAGAAAACCCGCAATATCGGGATCATGGCGCACATCGATGCGGGTAAAACCACCACCACCGAGCGGATTCTTTATTACACTGGGATCAATTACAAGATCGGCGAAGTGCACGAGGGTACCGCGACCATGGACTGGATGGTGCAGGAGCAGGAGCGTGGCATCACGATTACTTCTGCCGCTACCACCTGTCACTGGCGCGATCATCGAATCAATATTATTGACACGCCCGGCCACGTGGACTTTACCATTGAAGTTGAACGCTCGCTGCGAGTTTTGGACGGAGCGGTTGCGGTTTTCTGCTCCGTCGGCGGAGTCGAGCCGCAGACCGAAACTGTGTGGCGGCAGGCCGACAAGTACCGTGTGCCGCGGCTCGCGTTCGTCAACAAGATGGATCGGCTCGGCGCCGATTTTTTCCATGTCGTGAAGATGATCGAGGACCGGTTAGGCGCCCGTACTGTGGTCATGCAGTTGCCCATTGGTGCCGAAGACAAGTTTTCGGGCATTGTCGATTTAGTGACCATGAAGGCGGTGGTCTGGGAGGATGAAAGTCTCGGCGCTAAATTTCACGAAGAACCAATCCCGTCGGAGCTCAAGGCGCGGGCTGAAGAATATCGGGAGAAACTCGTCGAAGCTGCCGCCGATTGCGACGAGACCATTATGGTGAAATATCTCGACGGCAAAGAGGTCACCGAGGCGGAGATCCGATCAGCGATTCGGAACGGCACGTTGTCTCTCAAGGTTGTGCCGATTCTCTGCGGCTCAGCATTTCGTAACAAAGGCGTTCAGCCGATGTTAGACGCTGTGGTCGATTATCTGCCCTCGCCTCTCGATATTCCTCCGGTCATGGGGGTGGAGCCCGGAACGACGAAGCCGGCGGAGCGCCCAGCCAAGGACGATGCGCCGTTTTCCGCTCTTGCTTTCAAGATCATGACTGATCCTTTTGTCGGAACCCTGACCTTCTTTCGTGTCTACTCGGGCACGCTGAATTCAGGATCGAGTGTCTACAATTCGACGAAGAGTAAGCGCGAGCGCATCGGCCGTTTGTTAAAGATGCACGCCAACAAACGCGAGGAGATCAAGGAAGTTTATGCAGGCGATATCGCCGCAGCTGTGGGTTTAAAGACCGCAACCACCGGCGACACGTTGTGCGATGAAAACAAGCCGATTGTCCTTGAATCGATCGATTTCCCGGACCCGGTTATATCGATCGCGATCGAACCCAAAAGCAAAGCGGATCAGGAAAGGCTCGGACTGTCATTGCAAAAGCTTGCCACGGAAGATCCATCATTCAAGGTTCGCACCGACGAAGAAACCGGGCAGACCATCATCTCTGGCATGGGCGAACTGCATCTCGAGATTATTGTCGACCGCTTGCTGCGGGAATTTAATGTCGGTGCCAACGTAGGTAAGCCGCAGGTCGCGTACAAAGAAACGGTGCGGAAAAAAGTTGAGCAGCAAGGCCGGTTTGTGCGGCAGACCGGCGGCCGGGGCCAGTATGGCGATGTCTGGATCACCCTCGAGCCGCAACAACCGGGCGTTGGGTTTGAATTCGTCGATGCTGTCAAGGGCGGCTCGATTCCGCGTGAGTACATTCCCGCTGTTGAGAAGGGGATCAAAGAGGCGACGGAGAACGGGGCACTCGCCGGATATCCTGTGGTCGATGTTAAAGTAACGTTGTTCGATGGCAGCTACCATGACGTGGACTCATCGGAGATTGCATTTAAAATCGCCGGTTCCATGGCGTTCAAGGAAGCTGCGCGCAAGGCCAATCCGGTATTGCTCGAGCCGATCATGGCGGTGGAAGTGGTTGTGCCGGAGGAGTTTATGGGTGATGTCATCGGTGATATTAGTTCGCGCCGGGGCAAAGTTTTAGGCATGGATACTCGACCGGCGGCGCAGGCGATCGATGCACGAGTTCCATTAGCGCAAATGTTCGGTTATGCGACCGACCTGCGCTCGATGACTCAAGGAAGGGCGACTTACACCATGCAGTTTTCCCATTACGAACCGGTTCCGGCGGCGGTGGCTGAAGGCATTATGGCCAAATTTGATGGCAAGTCGGATGATCACGTATGAATGAAAAGATTAGGATTCGGCTGAAAGCCTACGACCACCGCGTGCTGGATCAATCGGTGGGAGAAATAGTGGAGACGGTCAGGCGCACAGGGGGTCGAGTCGCCGGTCCGATCCCGCTACCAACGCGGATCGAGAGATTTACGGTCAATCGCTCGCCCCATGTGGATAAGAAATCGCGAGATCAGTACGAAATCCGCACGCACAAGAGATTGCTGGATATACTGGAACCGACGCAACAAACCATAGACGCCCTCGGTAAACTCGACATCGCTGCCGGGGTGGATGTGGAAATCAAGCTTCAATAATGCGCAAACGAGCCAGCGTGACGTGATTGGAATGGCAATATGACAGGACTGATTGGTAGAAAACTCGGTATGACGCAATTTTATAACGCCGAGGGGAATGTGGTTCCGGCCACGGTTGTTGAAACCGGTCCTTGCATCGTGGTGCAAAAAAAGGTGGCGACGACCGATGGCTACAATGCGCTGCAGGTCGGTTTCGGATCAAAAAAAAACCAGCGGGTCAACAAAGCCGCGCAAGGCCATATGGCCAAAGCAGGCAAGGGCGCATTCGAGGTCCTCAGGGAATTTCGCCTCGAGGATGTCGGTCCCTATGAAATCGGTCAAGAAATCAAGGCCGGAGATCTGTTCAAAGTTGGCGACCGGATCGACGTTTCAGGAATTTCCAAGGGCCACGGATTCTCAGGCGTGATCAAGCGTTGGTCGTTCGGGGGCTTTCCCGGTTCTCACGGCACACACGAATATTTTCGCCACGGCGGCTCCATCGGGAATCGCTCTTATCCCGGTCGTGTTCGCAAGGGGAAAAAAATGGCTGGCCATTGGGGAAATGAAATCGTATCGACGCAAAATCTTGAAGTCGTCGAGATTCGAGCGGAGGAAAATTTGCTGCTCGTACGCGGCGCCGTGCCGGGGGCGAAGAGCGGGATTGTCATTTTGCGCCCCGCAGTAAAAAGGTAAACAAAAATGGAAGTTCACGTGATTGAGCCGACCCTGAACGAAGCGATTTTTGGCGCGAAGCCGCGTACCCATCTCTTGCACCAGGCCGTGGTCATGCAGCTCGCCAATCGACGGACGGGCAGCGCGGCGACAAAATCAAAGGGTTTTGTGAGCGGCGGCGGTAAAAAACCCTGGCGGCAGAAGGGCACGGGACGCGCGCGCGCAGGCAGTATCCGGTCGCCGATCTGGGTTGGGGGTGGCACTGTATTCGGGCCCCAGCCCCGTGACTACTCTTATCGTATGCCGCGAACAGCGCGACGGGAGGCGTTGCTTTCGGCATTGAGCCTCAAGAAGCGCGAAAGCAAACTTATCGTCGTCGACAAATTGGAGCTTGAACAAGCGAAGACGAAACTCATGGTTCAGGCTCTGGCCGAGCTTAAGGTCGCGAGCGCGTTGCTGGTCATCCCGCAAGCCGACGCGAAAATAGAGCGCTCAGCGCGCAATCTGCCGAACGTTAAAGTATTGCGTGTGGACGGTTTGAACGTTTACGATTTGCTGCGCTACGAGCACCTGATCCTCACCGAACAGGCTCTAAAAATTTTACAGGAGAAGCTCGCGGCATGAAGAGTCCGCAAGATGTGATTCGAGCGCCCCTGCTCTCGGAAAAAGGCACCCAGCTGACCGAGAGCGCGAATCAGGTGCTGTTCAAAGTCAGTCCAGGCGCCAATAAGATCGAAGTGAAGCGGGCCGTCGAGAGCTTGTTTAAAGTGACGGTGGTGCAGGTCCGGATGGCGCGTTATCTCGGCAAGATGCGCCGCATTGGCCGAAATATGGGGCGGCGCAGCGACTGGAAAAAGGCTTACGTGACGCTCAAAGAGGGCGACAAGATCGACTTTTTTGGCGGCGCATAGAGACTGGCTCAGAGAATCAAGATGGCGATTAAAACTTATCAACCGACCTCTGCGGGGATGCGCTTTCGGACCGGACTGAGCTTCGATGAGATCAGCAAGACCGGAGCGGAAAAAGGTTTGCGTGAGCGGCTCAATCGTAGCGGCGGACGCAATAATACCGGCCGAGTGACGGCGGACCATCGTGGCGGCGGTCACAAGCGGCTTTATCGATTGATCGATTTCCGGCGGAACAAGCTCAATATCCCGGCCAAGGTGGAGGCGATCGAGTATGACCCGAATCGATCCGCACGGATTGCGCTTCTCTGTTACGCCGATGGAGAGCGCCGCTACATTCTCGCGCCCGACCGGCTGCGCGTAGGTGCTTCGGTGATTGCAGGCGACGATAATATCGACATTCAGCCGGGCAATTCCCTACCTCTCAAATTCATTCCGGTCGGCACCGTGATTCACAATATCGAGCTCAAGATCGGCAAAGGGGGACAATTGGTCCGGAGCGCCGGATTAGGCGCACAACTGATGGCTAAAGAAGGTGCATATGCGCTGGTTAAACTACCGTCCGGCGAACTGCGCTACGTCTTGGCGGATTGTCGCGCCACCATCGGCCAGGTCGGCAATGCCGATCAAGAGAATGTTTCCTGGGGCAAAGCGGGTAGAATTCGCTGGCTGGGCTTTCGGCCGACGACGCGCGGTATTGCCAAAAATCCGGTCGATCACCCACACGGCGGGGGTGAAGGGCGATCGAAGGGCAATCACCCGATGACGCCCTGGGGCAAGCCCACCAAGGGCTACAAGACGAGAAAAAACCATCTCTCCGACAAGTACATCGTTCAAAGGAGAAAGGGTAGGTAGTCATGGCGCGTTCGGTTAAAAAGGGTCCTTTTGTGGACGACCACTTACTGAAAAAGATTGTTGCGATGGGCGCGTCACGTCAGAAGCAGGTGGTGCGCACCTGGTCGCGCCGCTCGACGATTACTCCGGAGATGGTCGGCTACACGATCGGCGTTCATAACGGCAGAAAATTTATTCCAGTTTTTGTCAGTGAGAATATGGTCGGTCATAAACTTGGTGAATTTGCGCCAACGCGTACCTTCTACGCGCACTCGGGCGACCGCAAAGCGGAGGCAAAAGAGACCACGGGGGCTCCAGTCGCGGCACCCACCGCTGCAGCGCGACCCGCAGCAGCGCCGGTGCCCAAAGCATAGCGCAGAAGGAGTACGCTTCGGGGGTCGACAAGTAAAGAAATATGGAAACACGCGCGATGACAAAATTTATCCGAGTCTCGCCCCGGAAGGTGCGCTTGGTGGTAGATCAAATTCGCGGGAAGGGCGTCGAGGAGGCGCTGAATATTCTCAAGTTCATTCCCAAACGATCCGCCAGTATCGTTGCCAAAACGGTGCGCACGGCAGTTGCCAATGCCGAGAATACGCAGAGTGTCGACGTCGATCGTTTATTCATCAAACAGGCAAAAGTCGACGAAGCCGGGATGTGGAAACGCTTCACGTCGCGAGCGCAAGGTCGGGCCACGCGGGTGCGCAAGCGGCTAAGCCACGTCACAATCGTCGTCGATGAAGGTCAGGAGAGGAGTTAACGCTCGATGGGTCAGAAAACGCATCCGAAGCTGTTTCGTCTCGGCGTAATCGAGTCCTGGGACTCGAAGTGGTTTGCACGGCATGACTATCCGAAACTACTCCATGAAGATTTTCGGGTGACGAAATTTCTCAAGAGCCGGCTCTATCACGCCGGTATCTCGCGCATCGAAATCGAGCGGGCGGCGAACAAAGCTAAGATCAATATCCATACAGCACGACCCGGCATCGTCATCGGCAAGAAAGGCGCCGAGATCGAAAAGCTCAAGGAGGAGATCACCAAGCTTATTCAGCGGGAGAGTTACATCAACATTCACGAAGTGCGCCGTCCGGACCTGGATGCGCAATTGGCCGCGGAGAACGTCGCGCTCCAGTTGGAACGGCGCGTCGCGTTTCGGCGGGCGATGAAGGAAAGCGTCTCTCGCGCAATGCGCATGGGAGCACAAGGCGTGAAAATTCAGTGCGCCGGGCGGTTGGGAGGATCGGAGATTGCCCGCACGGAATGGTATCGCGAAGGGCGAGTGCCGCTGCACACGCTCCGCGCCGACATCAGTTACGGCTTTGCCGAGGCGCGCACAACCTACGGCGTGATCGGCGTTAAAGTCTGGATTTTCCGGGGCGAAGTTTTGACCGCAGAAGAAGAGCAGCAGAAAGCGATGTTGGGTGGATAGGAGTTAGTCGGATCGGTCCGATTGCTTTGATCCGTGTGATGTCGAAAGACTACGATGCTTGAACCGAAAAAAGTCAAATACAGAAAACTGCAAAAGGGCCGCCGCCGCGGCACGGCCCATCGAGGATCGACGCTCGCCTTCGGCGATTTTGGCCTGAAGGCGATTGGCCGCGGTTGGATGAGCGCCCGGGAAATCGAGGCGGCGCGCGTCGCGCTCACGCGTTACTTGAAACGCGGCGGCAAGGTCTGGATTCGTATATTTCCTGACAAGCCGCTGACGAAAAAACCTCTGGAAACCCGCATGGGAAAGGGGAAAGGCGCACCCGAAATGTGGGTGGCAGTGGTGCAGCCGGGACGGATCCTCTTCGAGATGGAAGGCGTCGAAGGACCGCTCGCCAGAGAGGCGTTTCGTCTAGCGGCGCATAAGCTCTCGATCCCGACGATCACGGTAGAACGACTAGGAGCAGTTCATGGAAGCTAAGGAGTTGCGCGAGATGAGCGCAGAGGATCTCGTGCAAAAAAGAGCCAACTTGCGCGAGGAGATCACTCACCTGAAGCTGAAGCGAGCCACAAGCCGTTTGGAGAACCCGATGAAGCTCAAAGAAACCAAGCGAGATTTAGCTCGTCTTGAAACAATCTTGCGCGAGAAGGCGCCCAGGCCTGCGAGGTAAAAGATGGACAATCGAGGCCTGAGAAAAGAACGCACCGGAGTCATCGTCAGTGACCGGATGCAAAAAACCGTGGTGGTCACCGTAGAACGGACGGTTACCCATCCGAAGTACAGGAAGATCCTGCGCCGGCGTGCCAACGTCAAGGCGCACGACGAAACGAACCAGTGCCGCATCGGCGATCGCGTGCTGATCGTAGAATGCCGGCCGTTCAGCCGAGATAAACGGTGGCGCGTCAGCAAGGTACTTGAACGAGCGAAGACGGTGGAAGAGGCGCCCCAAGCGGCTGGCGCTTAGTTGTGGGGCTGAGGTCGATTCATGATTCAGATGAGAACAACTCTCGATGTTGCCGATAACTCCGGCGCACGTCGCGTGCAATGCATCAAGGTGCTTGGCGGGAGCAAACGCAAATACGCCTCCATCGGCGACATTATCGTGGTTTCTGTGAAAGAAGCGATTCCCAATGGCAAGGTCAAAAAGGGCGACGTCATGAAGGCTGTGGTAGTGCGCACCGCCAAAGAACTAGGGCGGCCGGATGGCACCTATATTCGCTTCGATAATAACTCCGCCGTGCTGATCGATAATCAAAAGGAACCGATCGGCACACGTATTTTCGGCCCGGTGGCGCGCGAGCTCAGAGCCAAGAAATTCATGAAAATAATTTCTCTCGCGCCGGAAGTACTATAGTTGAGGATCATGAGAGGACTTTGTGCAGATTCGTAAGAACGACAGCGTCATTGTAATTGGCGGCAAAGAAAGGGGAAAAACCGGCAAAGTCCTGCGCGTGATGCCGGATAAAGACGCAGTTGTCATCGAGCGGCTCAACATGGTGAAGCGGCACACCAAACCGCGCGGGCCACAACAACCTGGCGGGATTGTCGAAAAAGAGGCTGCGATCCACGCATCGAATATTATGATCCTCTGTGACAAATGTAATGCGCCGGTGCGGGTGGGTCATAAGACTCTCGCCGACGGAAAAAAGATCCGAATTTGCCGCCGCTGCAATGAAGCTTTAGATTGACGGTGCACTCATGGCGCGACTGAAGACGAAATACTTAAATGATGTTGTTCCGGCGATGATGAAAGAGTTCAATTACAAGAACTCCATGCAGGTGCCGCGTCTGGAAAAAATTACCCTGAATGTCGGGGTCGGCGAGGCGACGCAGAACGCCAAAGCCATAGATTCGACGGTTGCCGAGATCACTGCAATCGCAGGCCAAAAACCGGTAGTGACGCGAGCCAAGAAAGCCATCGCCAATTTCAAGCTCCGCGAAGGCGTGCCCATCGGGTGCATGGTGACGCTTCGCCGCGAGCGTATGTATGAGTTCCTGGATCGCTTGATTCACGTGGCGCTGCCGCGTGTGCGCGACTTCAAAGGAGTGTCGGACCGGTCCTTCGACGGTCGCGGCAATTATTCCCTGGGCTTACGGGAGCAAATTATTTTCCCGGAAATTCACGCCGACAAGGTCGAAAAAACCCGCGGCATGACGGTCACGATCGCGACTACAGCAAAGACAGATCAGGAAGGACGAACCCTGCTTAAATTAATGGGAATGCCGTTCGCGAGTTAGAGAGGGAGAGAATCCATTGGCCAAGACATGTCTTCGGATCAAGGCCGAGAGGCCGAACAAGTTCAAAGTGCGGGAGTATAACCGCTGCCCGCTGTGTGGCCGGTCGCGGGCTTTTTACCGGCGCTTTCGCATGTGCCGGCTTTGCTTGCGCGATCACGCTCGCAAGGGCCATATCCCAGGCCTGATCAAGGCCAGCTGGTAATTGGAGCTACAAAGATGGGAATGACCGATCCAATCGCAGATATGCTGACGCGCATTCGAAATGCATCACGGGCGCGCCATCAAAGGGTTTCGGTGCCGTGGTCACGATTGAAGGAGAGCATCATCAAGATCCTGATCGAAGAAGGGTACTTGAAGGATCAAAAAAAGGTCAAAGCCGCGGTGGGTGGTGGTGACGAGATCGTGATTCAGCTCAAATTCGATCGGGAGAATCGCCCGATCATCGCGGGATTGAAAAGAGTCAGTACGCCTGGGCGCCGAGTTTATGTCGGCTCCAAGGCGATGGCTCCTGTGCGCAAAGGCCTGGGAGTGCATGTGCTCTCGACGCCGAAAGGGATTCTGGTGGATCGTGAGGCTCAGAAGGCTAAGGTCGGTGGCGAACTGATTTGCTCTGTATGGTAAGTCTGAATCGAGGTGTCCAGTGTCGCGCATTGGCAAATTGCCGGTAACAATTCCGAGCGGTGTTAAGGTTGCGGTGGATTCGAACGCCGTTCGCTTGGAGGGGCCGAAAGGTAAGCTGCAAACCACCTTGCCGCCGGGCGTGGATGTTAAAGTCGAGGGCAACGTGGTGCGCATCGGGCGGCGAAACGACGAGCGGAAATCGAGAGCGGTACACGGCCTCACGCGAAAGCTGATAGCGAACATGGCGCACGGGGTGAGCCAAGGCTTCAGTCGTGTGCTCGATATCAATGGCGTGGGTTACCGAGCCGAAGTTAAAGGTCAGGAAATCCACATGACCCTGGGCTATTCTCATCCGGTGGTGTTTCCATTACCCGCAGGCGTGAGCGCGTCGGTAGAACGACAGATTATCATTACACTCACGAGCGCCGATCGTCAGTTGCTGGGAGAGACGGCGGCGAAAATTCGCAGCCTCAGGCCGCCGGAGCCCTACAAGGGTAAGGGCATCAAGTATCGCGAGGAAGTGATCAAACGCAAAGCAGGTAAAGCCGTCGGCTCGGCAGGCGGAAAGTAGTCATGGGGAACAAGCGGGGCAATATCGCGCGGCTGCGCCGAAAAATGCGAGTCCGCCAAAAAGTCCAGGGCACGGAGGGGCGCCCACGCGTGTGTGTGTTTCGTAGCAATAAACACATTTACGCTCAGGTGATCTCCGATAGCGAGGGCAAGACTCTGGCTTCAGCCTCGAGCCTTGCGGCGACGGACACGGCGCGCAAGGGCGTTGAAGCCGCCAAACAGGTAGGGCTCGCGTTGGCCAAGATCTGCAAGGAAAAAAATATTAACAGAGTGGTTTTCGATCGCAATGGATTTTTATTCCATGGCCAGGTCAAGGCTTTGGCCGACGGTGCCCGAGAGGGCGGCTTGGAATTCTGAAACAGCCTGAATAACGAGAGGTACCTTTGGAACGGATCGATCCGCAGGGTTTGGAACTCAAAGAAAAAGTAGTTCACATCAGCCGGGTGGCGAAGGTGGTCAAAGGTGGACGGCGCTTCAGTTTTAGCGCTCTTGTCGTCGTCGGTGACAGCCGCTCGGTTGTGGGTTACGGCTTGGGTAAAGCCAACGAAGTGCCGGAGGCAATTCGTAAGGGTCTGGAGCAAGCCAAAAAGAACTTAATCCGGGTGCCGGTCATGGACGGCACGATACCGTTTGAAGTCACGGGTCGTTACGGCGCAGGGTACGTCATTCTCAAGCCGGCCTCAGATGGCACCGGCGTGATTGCAGGAGGCGGCGTTCGCGCCGTAGTGGAAGCCTCGGGGATTCAGAATGTTTTGACCAAATGCATCGGCTCCAATAATCCGCACAATATGGTTAAGGCGACTATAGAAGCGTTGCGCGATTTGCGCGCTCCTGAAGAGATTGCCGATCGGCGGGGCAAAATTTTAGCGGAGATCCGGTAGCGATGAGAATCGACGAACTCAAGCCAGCCCCGGGCTCGAACAAAAAGCGCAAGCGAGTTGGCCGCGGCGACGGTTCAGGGCACGGCAAGACTTCAGGCCGCGGTCATAAGGGCCAAGGCGCACGTTCCGGCGGGAACGTCCAACCCGGGTTCGAAGGCGGGCAGATGCCTTTGCAGAGGCGTTTACCGAAGCGCGGTTTCCATAACCCCTTTCGAGTCCAAATGTCTGTAGTTAATCTTGCTCAGCTCGAAGCTCTTTCCGAAAATGAAGTAACGCCCGAAAGCATGGCCCAGCACGGCCTGATCGCAGGTAAAGGCCGCCGGGTCAAAGTTCTCGGAGATGGAGCACTGACAAGGCCCTTATCGGTCAAAGCTCATGGATTTTCCGCCGCGGCGAAAGAGAAGATCGAAGCGGCAGGCGGCAAAGTGGAGTTAATACCTCTTCATGCTTAACGGATTTCAGAACGCGTCACGAATCCCCGAGTTGCGCCGGCGTCTGCTTTTCACGCTGGCCATGCTGGCGGTGTATCGACTCGGTATTCATGTGCCCACGCCGGGTATTGATCGTCAGGCGATGGCGGCATTCTTCGAACAGCAAAAGAATACGCTTTTCGGCTTTCTCAACCTGTTTTCAGGCGGCGCGCTCGAGCAATTTTCGGTGTTTTCATTGGGCATCATGCCGTATATCAGTGCATCAATTATTTTACAGCTACTGACGGTTGTTTTCCCTTATTTGGAGCGGCTCTCAAAGGAAGGCGAAATCGGCCGACGCAAAATTACGCAGTACACGCGTTACGGCACCGTGGTGTTATCGATCGTTCAAGGCATGATGATCAGCGTTGGGCTCGAGGGCACACAAGGGCCCGGCGGACAAGGCTTGGTATTGTCAGCCGGATGGGGTTTTCGTCTGATGACGGTGATCACGCTGACCTCGGGAACCGCATTTATTATGTGGCTAGGCGAGCAGATTACCGAGCGCGGTATTGGTAACGGGATATCGCTGATCATTTTCGCCGGTATCGTCGCCCGGTTGCCGTCGGCGGTCACGACCACCCTGCAGTTCATGCGCGAGGGTGAATTGGGTGCCTTGGTGGCGTTATTAATCCTCGTGCTCAGCATTATTGTTGTCGGTGCGATCATTTTCGTCGAGCGCGGACAGCGCCGCATTCCGGTACAATATGCGAAACGCGTGGTGGGACGAAAAATGTATGGCGGAATGACATCGCATCTGCCGCTCAAAATCAACACGGCCAATGTCATACCGCCGATCTTCGCATCCTCGATCCTGATTTTTCCTGCCACTTTGGCGCAATTTGCCAATCATCCGTGGGTTCAGACCATCTCCGGCTGGCTCGCACCGGGGAACTGGCTGCATGACCTGATCTACGTGATTCTGATCATCTTTTTCGCGTTCTTCTACACCGCAGTGGTATTTAATCCCGTCGACGTCGCCGATAATATGAAAAAGGCGGGTGGTTATATTCCCGGTATTCGGCCCGGGCAAAAGACAGCCGAGTACATCGAACGCGTGCTGTCGCGCGTCACCTTGAGCGGTGCGATTTATCTGTGCGTCGTTTGCCTTTTGCCGACCATATTGGTCCGGCAGTTTAACGTCCCATTCTATTTTGGCGGCACCGCGCTTTTGATTGTCGTGGGTGTGGCGCTGGATACTGTCGCGCAAGCGGAAACTCATTTGATCACCCGCAACTACGAAGGTTTTATGAAGCGGGGGCGGTTGCGCGGCAGAAGGGGCTGAGTGTGGCTGGAGTGGCGCGGGTGGTCTTATTGGGTCCGCCAGGAGCAGGTAAAGGGACGCAGGCGAAGTTGCTCCTGGAACAATACGGCGGGTGTCAAATATCGACGGGCGATATTTTGCGCAAAGCCGTTGCGGAGCAGACCGTTTTAGGAAAAGAAGCGGACGAATATGTCAAACGCGGCGCGCTCGTGCCCGATAACCTAATTGTCAATCTTGTGGCGGAGCGGCTGAAAGAGCCGGACTGTGAGCACGGGTTCATTCTCGATGGTTTCCCGCGTACGATTCCACAGGCGGAGAGCCTAGACGGGATCCTGAACAAAAGCGGACAGAATCTAAATCGGGTCCTATCGGTTCAGGTGCCGAAGAACGTCATTATCGAACGCCTTGCAGGACGACGTACCTGCCGAAGCTGCGGAGCGCTGGCCCATGTGATTTTCGATCCGCCGAAACGAAACGGTATCTGTGACCGCTGCGGTGGGGAACTTTATCAACGCGAGGACGATCGCGAAGCGACTGTTGCGCACCGGCTTGAGGTTTATGAGACCCAAACGGCGCCGCTCATAGATTATTACCGTCAGCGCGGTGTGCTCACGGAAATCGATGGAGTCGGAAGCATCGAAGAAATTCGCCGCCGGATCGGCAAATCTTTGGGAGACGCAGCGAAGTGATTTCGCTCAAATCGCCTCGAGAAATCGAAATCATGAGGCGAGCGAATGTGATTGTCGCAGAAGTTTTGCAGGAACTAAAGGCACGGGTTGCTCCTGATGTGACCACCTTGGAACTGGACGCCATCGCGGAAGAGCTAACACTTAAGAAGAAAGCTGTTCCAGCTTTCAAGGGCTATAGCGTCGGGGGCCGCGTTTATCCGCGTTGTTTGTGCGCTTCCATAAACGAGGAGATCGTGCACGGCATTCCATCGAACCGACCGCTGCGCGAAGGCGACATTATCGGTTTAGATTACGGCGTCATTTATGACGGTTTTTACGGGGATTCCGCGATCACCGTAGGTATAGGCAAAGTGAGCGAAGAAGCGCAACGATTGATGGACGTCACCGAACAATCCCTCTATCGAGGCATTCAGGAACTCCAGGAGGGGAAGCGATTAGGTGATCTGGGCTCGGCTGTGCAGCGGTTCGCCGAAAGCGCTGGGTTTTCCGTTGTGCGGGCGTTTGTCGGTCACGGTATCGGTAAGAAGCTGCACGAAGAACCGCCAGTGCCGAATTACGGCGAGCCGGATCGCGGTCTTCGGCTGAAAGAAGGAATGGTCCTGGCGATCGAGCCTATGGTCAATGCCGGCAGTTACGAAGTCGAAATCAAGGAAGACGGTTGGACCGCGGTTACCAAAGACGGCAGCTTGGCCGCCCATTTTGAGCATTCGGTGGCGATCACGAAAAACGGACCCTATATTTTGAGTCAGCTCTAAATCGCGGCGAGCCGCGGCAGGCAGGTTGTCTATGCCAAAAGAAGACGCCATCGAAGTAACCGGTACAGTGCTGGAGACGCTGCCCAACGCCATGTTCCGCGTCGAGCTTGACAACGGACACAAGGTGCTCGCGCATATTTCCGGAAAGATGCGCATGCACTACATCAAAATTCTTCCCGGTGACAAAGTGAAGATCGAACTCTCGCCGTACGATCTGGCCCGCGGGAGAATTATTTTTCGCGAACGTTAGAGAGGAGCGGCCGTGAAGGTTCGGGCATCGGTAAAAAAAATTTGCAACAAATGCAAAGTCATTCGCCGGAAGGGTGTTGTGCGCATCCAGTGCGAGAATACCAAGCACAAGCAACGGCAAGGATGAAGGAATTTTAGATTTGCGATGGCCGATTTTAGATTCAACCG
>DATIEH010000229.1:0-4393 GCA_035455905.1 Binatia bacterium
CGTGGTGCCGCTAGTCGAACCCTCAGAGCAACTGGCGCAAGTGCGCGACGCCACCCAGATGGCGCAACAGATGCAGCAAACGATGTTCAAGCAATTCGGCATCGGCCTCGTACACGGCCGTTTAAAAAGCGCAGAGCGCGATCGCATCATGCGCTCGTTTCGCGCTGGCGAATTGAGCCTGCTGGTCGCTACCACCGTGATCGAAGTCGGGATCGATGTTCCCAATGCTACGGTCATGGTGGTCGAGCACGCGGAACGCTTCGGGCTTTCGCAATTGCACCAGTTGCGCGGCCGAGTCGGGCGCGGCGCAGCCCAAAGCTTTTGTCTGCTCGTCAATCGGGGAACCGCTGGCGCGGTGGCCGCTGAGCGGCTGCGGGTGATGGAAAAAGAGCATGACGGCTTTAAAATCGCGGAAGCGGACCTGCGGCTTCGCGGGCCGGGAGAACTCCTTGGCGCGCGACAATCCGGACTGGCGGATTTGCATTTCGCCAATCTTGCCCGCGATGCGCGCTTGCTCACGGAAGCGCGTCGTGAAGCACTGGATTGGCTGAAAAAAGATCCCCAACTCAAGAGTAAAGCATCGGTGGGCATGAGACATATACTACGCCATCGCTGGGGCGCGGCTTTGGAATTGGGCTCAGTGGGATAAGCTCCACCTAACTTCTTGGGGCAATATCGGTCATGACCTTGTAGGCACGATCCTATGGGATCGCCCCGCGGCCGACACGCTGGTCGGCCCCGCAGAATCGTCTAAGCAACGGCGGCAAAAAGCGTTTAGTTGCACGCAATGCCATGATGGCTTATAAATTAACGCTAATATTCTCTGATTTTTCGAAAGGATTCGGTTAGGCCAGTGGAATTTCAGCGGATCAAACGACTGCCGCCCTACGTTTTCAGCATCATCGATGGCATGAAAATGGCCGCCCGGCATAGGGGCGAAGACATTGTCGACTTCGGCATGGGCAACCCCGATGCGGCAACACCGCCCCACGTGGTGGCGAAGCTCGTCGAAGCCGCGAGCAAGCCGCAGAATCACCGCTATTCAGTGTCCCGCGGCATCTACAAGCTGCGTGTGGCGATTTGCGACTGGTATAAGCGCCGCTATACAGTCGATCTCGACCCGGATGCCGAAGCGATCGTCACCATCGGCGCCAAAGAGGGGATCTCGCACCTCGCTTGGGCAACCATCGATCCCGGCGACGTGGTTCTTTGTCCCAGCCCGACCTATCCGATTCATCAATACGCGGTGGTGCTCGCCGGCGGCGATCTGCGCTGTGTTCCGCTGACCACCAGCGAAGAATTTTTCGGCCATCTCGAGGAAGCGATTCGGCAAAGTTGGCCCAAGCCGAAAATGCTGATTATCAGTTTTCCCCATAATCCGACGACTCAGGTGGTGGAGCTCGATTTTTTCGAGCGCGTCGTCCAGACCGCCAAGGAACACGATTTTATCGTAGTTCACGATCTCGCCTATGCCGATTTAACTTTCGATGGGTATGAAGCGCCGAGCTTTCTGCAGGCGCCGGGCGCGAAAGATGTCGGCGTGGAATTTTTTTCGTTGTCGAAAAGTTACAACATGCCGGGTTGGCGCGTTGGTTTCTGCGTCGGCAATCGCGAAGTCATTCACGCTCTCGCGCGCATCAAGAGCTATCTCGATTACGGCGTCTTTCAGCCCATTCAAATCGCCGCGATTCAGGCCCTCAACGGTCCCCAGGATTGCGTCGAGGAAATCCGCACGCTTTATGAGAAGCGGCGCGATTCGCTCATCGAGGGCCTCGACCGCGCCGGTTGGTACATTCCCAAACCCAAAGGCACGATGTTCGTCTGGGGGGAAATTCCCGCGCCGGCGAAAAAAATGGGCTCGGTCGAGTTTTCCAAATACTTGCTTCAGGAAGCGCAGGTGGCGGTTTCGCCGGGCATCGGCTTCGGCCAATATGGTGACGAGCATGTCCGTTTTGCGCTGATCGAAAACGAACATCGCACCAAGCAAGCCGTGCGCAAAATCAAGCGTGCGCTCGGAAAACTGCTCGACTAACTTTCGCGCTTACTAACCCTTTCAGAATATTTGCCATGGCAGAAAACAGGCGGCGCAGAGTCGGCGTGGGACTGCTCGGCTCCGGTGTAGTTGGGGAAGCAATTCAGGACCTGCTCTTTCGCGACCTGAAAGGACAGATCGGTAACGACATTGAGCTAGAAATTCGTAAAATCTACACGCGCAATCCCAAGAACAAAAAATGGTTCAGCAAGTATCGCGGGCTTTTTACTCAGCGCGCTGAAGACGTGCTCGACGACCCGAAAATCGACGTGATCATCGAGGCATTGGGGTTTCAATCCGCGGGTCAACTCGGACAATATCGCGATTACATTTTGCGCGCCTTCGAAAACGAGAAGTCTGTCGTTACTTCGGATAAGGCGGTGCTGGCACGCTACGGCAAGGAAATTTGGGCCGCGGCAAAGAAAGCGGGCCGAGAGTTGCGCTTCGAGGCTTGCGTTGGCGGCGGCATCCCGGTCATCCGTTCCCTGACCGAGAGCTTCGCCGTCGAAGAACCGGAAGCAGTTTTCGGCATCGTCAACGGCACTTGTAATTACATCCTTTCCCAGATGGAAAGAGCCGGGAAGCCCTACGCCGACGCGCTCAAGGAAGCGCAACAGAAAGGTTACGCCGAGACCAATCCGGCGTCGGATGTAAACGGCAGCGATGCCGAAGCGAAATTGCTTTTACTGAGCCTGGTCGCATTCGGCTTGGAGCTTCAGCCGGGAAAGATCTGGCGCAAAGGCATCGAAGACATTCAAGCGGTGGATTTTCGCTATGCTCGGCGCATCGGCGGGAGCACGATCAAACAGCTCGCAGTGGCAAAGCGAAAGGGGCAGGCGGTCGAAGTTTACGTCTCGCCCGCACTTATATCCAAGGACAATTTTCTCGCTGCGGTTGATGGCGCAACCAATGCGGTCTGCTTTGCAGGTAAGAGTAGCGGCGCTGCGCGGGGCGAGCGTGACAGCGATTATGTGCTCGTGGGTCCAGGCGCCGGTGGCGGTCCGACAGCGGTCGCCGTGCTCGGCGATGTTTGTGAGTTGGCGCGCGGCGAGCGCCGCTTGGGTGGCGTACCGAGTTTGGTTCGGACGGGCACGCTAAAGCTTCAGCCGCAGGAGCAAATCGCCATGCCATTTTACGTGCGGTTTGTTGTCAAAGATCGTGCCGGCATCGTCGGCGATATCGGCCGAACCTTTGGCCGGATCGGCGTGAACATCTCGGAGATTTGGCAGTTACGGCATGTCGAGGACGAGCTTCACGGTTTGGTCGAACACTCGCTTCTCAAGCAAAAACCGCAGGAAGTCTTGCCGTTCGTCATGACCCTCGAGCGAACGACTCTGCGCCAAATGCGCAAGGCTCTGGATTCCATCCGCAATCGAGATTATATCGTAATAGATCCCGTCTGGTTTCCGATCTGGGGATCATAGTAGGCTGCATCGTTCAAAGTTCCGCGTCCGGGTTCAACGTTGAACTTTGAACCTTGAACTTGGAAAATCGAGCGGAGCGGAACTTCGGTGAAATATATCATTTTACAGGGCGATGGCATGGCGGATTACCCGCTCGACGTGCTCGGCGGCAAGACGCCACTCGAAGCGGCACGCACGCCCAACATGGATTGGCTGGCGCGCCACGGAGTCTACGGCATCGCGCATGTCATTCCCGAGGGATTTCCACCCGGCAGCGACGTCGGTAACATGAGCATTATGGGTTACGACCCGGCGGTTTATCATACCGGCCGCTCGCCTCTGGAAGCCGCGAGTATGGGTGTTTCGCTCGGAGCCGACGATATCGCGTTCCGCTGCAATCTCGTGACCCTTGGAGGCACCGGCGCTGAAACTTACATGGAAGACTTCACCAGCGGGCATATCTCGACAGAAGAAGCCGCTGCCGTCATCCGCGATCTCGGGCGGGAATTGGGAGGCGAGGGCATCGAATTTTTTCCCGGGGTGAGTTACCGCCATTTGCTGGTCTGGCGCGGCGGCAAAGAAAAGATGATTACCACGCCGCCGCACGATATTAGCGATCAGAAAATCGCGGCGTACCTTCCTCGCGGTGACGGTGCCGATCGTTTGTTGGAATTGATGCGAGGATCGCAACCGTTTCTGGCGGATCATCCGGTCAACAAGGAACGTAAAGCCGCCGGAAAGCGGCAGGCGACATCGATCTGGCTCTGGGGTCAGGGCAAGGCGCCGCAGCTTCCACCGCTCACGAAGCGCTTTGGCATCAAAGGTGGGGTCATTTCGGCGGTCGATATTATTCACGGCCTCGGAGTTTATGCCGGCCTCGAGCGCATCGATGTGCCGGGGATCACCGGATTTCTCGATACCAATTACGTGGGGAAGGGTGAATACGGTGTCCGTTCAC
>DATIEH010000230.1:0-2372 GCA_035455905.1 Binatia bacterium
TCCGGTGGTGTGGGAGGACGGGGCTAGCTTTCGCTCGCCCCTCCTACCCGATAGAGCAGTCCCGCGTGAGTATTTTTTAAATGCGACTCCCCTCGGTCAGAGCTTTGTGCTAAGAGCTTTTCATGGAAAAGAGACTTACGAAGCGATTCGCTGACCTTCTCAAGCGGCGCGAGCTCCTGGTGATGTCGGGCGGTTTCAGTCCGCTCCATGCGCGCATGTCGGAGGTGCTCGGTTATGAAGCATTCTTCATGTCGGGATCACAGGTGTGCGCCTACATTTATGGCTACCCGGACGTGGGTTTGCTCGGTCTGAGTGAAATGGCGGACGCGGTGCGCCGTCTCACCGCCGCCTGTAATATTCCGATCTTTGCCGACGCCGATACCGGCTATGGCAATGCGGTGAACGTTTACCACACGGTGCAAGCCTACATTCGAGCCGGCGCGGCCGGACTGCATATCGAGGATCAAGAGGCGCCGAAGAAATCGGGGACGCTCGCCGGAAGGCGCTTGGTTTCGCGGGATGAGGCGATCGGAAAATTCAAAGCCGCAGTCGCAGCGAAAAAAGAACTGGACCCAGATTTCGTGGTCTGCGCGCGCTGCGATTCTATTGGCTCGGAGGGAGGTAACTTCGAAGATGCCGTCGAGCGTTCCATCGCTTACGTAAAAGAAGCGGGTGTGGATGCGATCTGGGTGAATACGTTGACCCAACGCGAACAGATAGAAGAAGCCTCCCGGCGGATTCCCGCGCCGGTGATTGCCCCTTACTATGGTCTGCGCCCGTCGCCGAGCTTCGAAGAATTCGAAAAATTGGGCGCCGCGGCGGTGTTGTATCCGAGCCTCACGACTGCGACCGGGCTGCAGGCGACCTGGGAACTGCTCCATGAATTCAAACAGCGCGGCCCCATCGTGCTCGACGAATGGAATAAAAAGGCGCAAGCCAGCCCGTGGGGCATGGTACCGCGCACTCAGGACCCGATTCTGCCGAGCAAGAAGATTTTACAACTGGAGGATGAATTTATTCCGAAGGAATTACAGCGCGATTATACCAAGACCTTTGGTCACGATCGACATTGACAGCGGATTCTTCGGTTGTGGATGAACTTTTCTGAACCAAAAAACGAAACGTTACCAGGTGAACTCTCTGTCGTCGCGACCTGGTGTGAACGGCGTCGATTCAGCGTCGACCGGCCTCGGTCTGGCGGCGGCACAAAGCGTAACGCAAAGATTTCTCATGGCGCCACCGCCTGTAAGCTTTACTAGAGCAATCTCACCGGCAGGCAGCCGACGATTGGGCGAGCGGTCTCTCAATCCTTTCCATGCCTCCGACATGGCCTCATACATAAATTTCTGATCGGTGCTCTCGTCGACGATGAACACGAGACGCTGAAGCGGCACGAGGTTGAAGAGCTCGTTGATCTCGAAAACGCAACCCGCGTTGCTGCGCGAGAAAGCGCGTAGATCCATAAGCACTACGTCGCTTTCATCGGCAAGCCGCGCCAAGGTCAGCTTCCAAGTGTCGTCGTGACAGAAAAATTCCGTGACGCGAAATTGGCCATCCCCGTCCGGTTGGAGATCCAGTTGATCCATACGCAGATCAAGCGTGCGCCCGGAGTCGATGAAGCGGCGGTCTAGTTTCCGGCTCAAGAAATCCAAGAACTCGTGGGGCTCGACGGCGGCAGTCGCCAGATCCGGCCCAGCGATCATCTGTATGCTGCCGATGGCGCGCCAGAATCTGCCGACGGCGTCGAAAATACTTGCGCTGCGCTTGCCGAAAGCGAACACGCGCAGAAAAAGCAATCGCGGGCTGTTTATTTTTGCTCGCCGCCGGACGCGGAGCAGGTGAAACAATCCCGCTCCGACGACTTTGTAGACGATAAATGCGGCAATACCGCTCAAAATCCATAGCCGTCCTTCGAATACAAGACCGATAGAATTCGCGATACCGAAGAGCAACCACACGGCATCGACAGTGATCGAATGCTCGCTCAGATATTTTTTCTCATAAAGCCTGCGCAGAGATCCGAGTATCAGCCAACCGACAATCGCGAAGGCCGCGAAGCCGATTAAATGGAGCGCGATCACTGTTCCGGTCGCGCTCAAACCGATTGAATAGGTGAAATCACTGAGTACTTTAAGCAATTTGAATTTGTTGCCTATGAGCGTGACGAAAAGGGTGGCCCCGGTTACGCCAAGGATCATAAACACCAAAACGAGCGGGCCTACGGCACGAATGCGACGGTTCAAAAAGATCAGCAGCAGAATAGTTGGGGGCGCGTTCACGTCCAGCCAGAAATATAACAACTCTGCAAGTTTCAAGTCCGGGCTTTTTGCGAGCGAAATGGATCCAAGGATACCACCCACGAGAAAATATAT
>DATIEH010000231.1:0-14992 GCA_035455905.1 Binatia bacterium
TGGACAACGATCTGGTTGTCGATACCGGCTCCATGTGTGCCGGTATCGCCCGTGAAGCGCACGGCCGCGCGCTGTTTGATCAGGGACCGACGACCAGCCACTTCCATTATTTTCAGAACGACGCCACGCGCGCGGCGCTGCGTGACTGGCTGACGGTCGAGAGCACCGAGACACTGGACTCGTTCAAGTCGTTGCCCGGCGAGGTGACGGAGCCGAGCCTAGTCGAAGAAACGGCACGCGTGGCCGCGGCACGGCGGAGCCGTGGTGGCGCAGCGGCGGAAGCGAGCCTGCCGATCGTTATCGTATTGCCCGGCATCATGGGGTCGCACCTTTGGCGTAATACGCAAGACCGAGTATGGTTCGATTTTCCCGATCTGGTGATCGGAGGCCTAGAAAAGCTTTCCTGGGGCGCAACCACCGGAAGCGATGCGGGCGACGGTGTTACGCCAGAAAAACTCTTTGACATGTCGTACGGCGACCTTTGCCTGTATTTAATGGACACGCACAGGGTCGAGAGATTTCCTTACGATTGGCGCCTGCCGCTTAATCATCTTGCGGGTCAACTGGAGAAATTCTTGCGCCGACTGATGGACGAAACGAATATTCCGTTGCGGCCCATTCGGCTGCTCGCCCATAGCATGGGCGGGTTGGTTGTGCGTGCGCTGATTCACCAAAATCCGCAACTCTGGGATGAATTGATGGGACGCGCGGGCGCGCGCTTCATCATGCTCGGCACGCCAAACCAGGGAGCCCATTCAATGGTCGAGGCGCTGCTCGGCAAATCGGATACACTCCGGAGCCTGGCGCGGGTCGATCTCCAGCATGACTTGCAGGCGATTCTCAACATCATTGGCGAGTTTCGCGGTGCACTGCAGCTTTTGCCGAAAACCGGTTTCCGCGATGTCGGTGAAACGCCATTCGACGAGTACTATAGCGTTACCCGATGGAGCTCGCTCAAAGCGGAGATGAAAGACTTTTGGTTCGGCGATCGCGTCGCAGCGGTGCCCAGCGAAGCCGCGCTGAATCAAGGTAAATGGCTTTGGGATCGGGATGGATTGGCAACACCGGCGCTTCCAGAACGACATACCGACAAAACCATTTACGTCCATGGCTCGGCGCCGCTCACCGCGTGTGGTATGCAAAAAATCGACGGTCGCTGGAAAATGATCGGCACGAATGAAGGTGATGGCACCGTCACCTGGAAATCAGGCGCGATCAGCGGCATCGGACGGCGCTACTATATGCCGGCGGTACACGGCGATCTCGCTGCCACACCCGAGTATTTTGCCGGTATCGCCGAATTACTTCAGGGCGGCGCCACCGGTCAACTGCAGGATCGGGCGCCCGAAGTGCGCGACCCGGAGGCGGCCAAGCCCAAGCCCTACGAGGCGGGACCGCCGCGCTATGCCATGCCGGAGGAAGCAGCACACGCGCTCATGGGCGCGCCGAAGCGGAAGAGACTCAAAGCGCGGCCAGTGTCCACGTTGAAGGTTATCGTCAAGGCGATGGATCTGCGCTTCGTCACCCAGCCGATCATGGTCGGCCATTATGAGCAGGATGCGATCTCGGGCGCGGAATCGATCATCGACCGTGAGCTCGTCGAGCACGCATTGAGCGAACGACACAATCTCGGCCTCTACGCCGGGCCGATCGGCACCGCCGTCGTGGTGTTTCGGTTGCCCAATGAGGCGGAGCGCATGCGCGGTACCTTAAACGGCGCCGTGGTAACGGGATTGGGAACTTACGACGGCACGCTGTCAGCAAACCAACTCACCGAGGCGGTGCGCGCTGGAGCACTGCGTTATCTACTTCAGTATCTCGACTGCAGTGGCGTGGCGTTGGGGGATATCGGACTCTGCACTCTTTTGCTGGGCTATAATTCGACGGCGAGTTTGACGATTCAAGCGTCCGTCGAATCTTTAGTGCAGGGCGTAATCGGGGCGAATCAAAAATTTGCCGAGGCCACCCGCCGGCCGCTGCGCATAGGCTCTCTGGAGATTGTCGAATTGTATCTCGATACCGCGATCTCGGCGATGCGCTACCTGCGCCAATTTGCCCATAAGGTAAACAGTGAATCCAATGGACCGGGGGTGCGGTTGGAAGTCCCCGAGGAGCTGCGGCAGGACCGCGGTGTTCGACCGCGGCTCGACGACAGCCGCGCGGTGGGTTATTGGCCGCGAATGATGATCACCGACGCCGATCGGGACGATGAGATATGTCCACCCGAAGGTTTAGAATCGCGCCGCGTCCTCCAAGCCGACGACCTTCAAGTCGAAGCGGCGGTGCCGGGAGCCATGGCAAAGCCGTGGACGAACGCGGTTCCGCGTGTGGCGTTCGCGGAGCGCTTGAAGTTCGTGCATGTCGGTCAGCGGGCGCGCGCGGAGACGATTGTGCAGCAGCGCCAACCCGGTCTGGTGGAAAGCCTGGTTGCCGGACAGATACAGGAAAAATCGTATCAGCCCGATTTTTCCCGGACCCTGTTTCAACTGATGGTGCCGCATGACTTCAAGGACGCAGCGCGCCATCTCGAACGGATCGTGCTCGTGGTCGATGGCTATACTGCGAACCTTCCTTGGGAGCTGATGCTCGCCGAAGATGTGCCTATGGCGGTGCGCGTGCCAGTGGTGCGCCAATTGTCGTCGAGCAAGTTTCGCCGGCAGGTGCGCCAGTCGGTGGAACCATTGGCCTATGTGGTCGGCAATCCATCGACAAAGTTCTTCTTCAAAAACTTTCCCACTCCCGGTAAAAATCCCGATGAGGGATTGGTTGCTCTGGACGGCGCCGAGCGGGAAGCCGAAGTCGTGGTCGAGGCATTGCGCCGTTATGGCTATGGTGTCGAGCAAGCGATCGGGGAAAGCTTCAGCGCGCTCAAGGTGATCAATCCGCTTTACCAGAAGCCCTATCGAATTATTCATATTGCCGCTCACGGGCTTTTCGATTTGCGCGCGGTAGACGGCCAGGCGCGCAGCGGGGTGGTGCTGTCCGATGGACTGCTTTTGACCGCCGCTGAGATCGGCCAAATGGAAATCGTCCCGGATCTGGTTTTTCTCAACTGCTGTCACCTGGCCAAGATGGATGCTCGGCCAGTCGCCTATAACCGGCTTGCTTACAGTATCTCGCGCGAATTGATCGAAATCGGCGTGCGCTGCGTGGTATGCGCCGGCTGGGCGGTGGACGACGAT
Source organism: Binatia bacterium (assembly GCA_035455905.1). Taxonomy (GTDB): domain Bacteria; phylum Desulfobacterota; class Binatia; order UBA9968; family UBA9968; genus DP-20. The sequence continues at coordinate 3,183 of DATIEH010000231.1, forward strand.
GCCGCATCCACCTTTGCGGAAGTTTTTTATCAGGCTCTTCTGCATGACAAGCTGGAATTCGGCCAAGCCGTGTTCGATGCGCGCCGGGAAACCTACCGCAAGCATGCTACAAGCATCACCTGGGGTGCTTATCAGGCTTACGGCGACCCTGGCTGGCGGCTCAATCCGCGCAACGGTTCGGTAGGCGCGAGCAAGAGCGACGACAAATTCGTTTCTCCTGAAGAACTGCTCGACGCGGTCAATAGTTTTCGCGTCAGTATTGGCAAACAACGGGAAGCGCTGAACAAGATCGAAGCGAAGCGTAAGGCATCGGAATTGGAACGGCTACTTCGCCGTTGTCCTAAGGATTGGACCGATAAGCCGTTTGTCAGTTTTGCTCTCGCGACAGCATTCGCGGACCTGGGAAGCGATTATTTCGACAAAGCGTGCAGGCTGTATAGCGCCGCCATCGCCGAGGAAGACAAAGCGGGACGCGTGCCGATCACCGCGATCGAGCAGTTGGCGAATCTCGAATCTCGTCTGGGCGAGCAGCAGGGCTATCCGAACCTCGTCGATCGCGCTATCGAGCGGATGCGCCAGCTCGACGACCTCGCTGCTAGTAAAATAGATTATCAGACCGGCGGCCCTCAAGGCGCTGTGCGCACGGGGGCCAATGCAGAACGGCAGTCGCTCATCGGCGCGGCCTACAAACGCAAAGCCGCCATTTATGCGAGCCGTATTGTCAAAGGCGATGCGAGCGCAGCGAGTGATTTCGACGCGGCTATTCGGGCGAGCATCGCGTCCTATCAGCAAAGTGCAAAGCCCGTCTCGAGCGACGAATTGCATCCCTATGCATTGCTAAACCAGATCGCGCTGCAAGCGGTTCTCGGCCAAACGGAAGGTGTCATTGAGCTTTGCAGGGGGTGCAGCGCAAAAGCCAATGCCAATTTCATGGAATCGGCGAGTTTTTGGGATGCGATCATGGTTCCGGAAGCCTTCCTGATCGAAGCGCTGTGTTCAGGGATTTTGTCGGATCCCGGGGAATCTGGAGACCGAGCGCTGGAAAAAGTTATCGAGCACTATGAAGCATCTCTTCGGAGCATTCAGGTCTTACCCAAGGAAATGGATTCAGTTACCCAGCAATTGAATCTGCTGGCACTATTTTTCGAGGCAAGAAAGCAGGCGCACATCGGGCACCGGCTCCGCCGTCTGGCTGAGCGCCTGAATTCGCAGACGTCGACGGCGCCGTGAGGGGGCGACTAAGGGACTGGGTTAGCGATGGCGGAAAAAATTAGGCAGATTATCCCCATCGGTGGAGGCGGATTTTATCGGGACGCGGAGAATCTTGAGCTGGAAAAATATATCATCCGGCAGAGCGGCGCGGCGAGCGCGCGGGTGGCGTTCGTTCCCACAGCGAGCGGTGAGCCGGACCACTACGTCGCGAGTTTCTATGCGGCGTTTTTAAAGCTCGGTTGCCGGCCGTCGGTGCTGACGTTTTTCAAACGCACGCCGGAGCTGCGCTCGTTGCTACTCCATCAAGACGTGATTTACGTCGGAGGGGGCAATACCAAAAGTTTGCTCGCGGTCTGGCGCGATTGGGGCGTGGCAGAGATTCTTCATGAGGCCTGGCAGTCCGGTATTGTTCTCACCGGCGTGAGCGCAGGCGCGATCTGCTGGTTCGAGCAGGGATTAACCGATTCGTTCTCTGACGGACTTCGTCCGCTCGCGTGTCTGGGTTTTTTGCCAGGAAGCTGTTGTCCGCATTATGATGGCGAAGTCGAACGCCGTCCCACATTGCACCGGCTGCTGCTAGCGGAGCAAATTTCACCGGGCATCGCCCTCGAAGACTGGACCGCAGTGCATTTTCGCGAAAAGGAAATCTACAAAGCCATAACGTCGAAACGAGGAGCGCGCGCCTACACCCTACGCGCGGTCTACGGCTCGGTGCAGGAGGTGCCGATGGCCACGGAGTACCTAAAAAGCGCCGAGTCGCGAAGCTAAGCGGGTCTTGGCTGTTTACGGTTTCGCACCCTCTTGTTCGCACAAACGAATCGGCTTGCCAAGCGATGCCAAGGCTGGTCTGATGACCCGGGCGGGTGCATCGATAGCACGGTCAACGCCAATTCAGCGCGACCGGCGAGGTTCGCTCGCTTGCGACATAATTCTCCCAAAGTTGTTCCTATGAACATTCTGGTACTCAACTGCGGCAGCTCTTCCATCAAATTTCAGTTGATCGAAACCGCAGGCGATTTGGCGGCTATCGCGCAAGACCGAAAGCTGATCGTGGGCGCGATCGACCGCCTCGGCGAGCACGCTACATTCAAGCTCAAAGTTGGCGGCGAGGGGACCCCGACGAACGAGAAAATTGCCGCGCCCGATCATGAGATCGGGGTACGTGAAATTATTCAACGTCTCGATTTGACCATGTCGGGAGACTCCGGTGTACGCCGGATCGATGCCGTCGCGCACCGCGTCGTCCACGGCGGCAATCTCTTCACGGCGGCGACGGTCATCGACGACGCGACCCTGGCGCGCATCGAGTCATTGGACGATCTCGCACCTCTGCACAATCCTGCGGCAGTGAGCGGCATCCATGCGGCGCGAAAGATTTTCGGAAACCGAGCACCCATGGCTGCCGTATTCGACACAGCGTTTCACCACACCCTACCGGAGACTGCGGCAACCTATGCCATTCCTTATGACCTTTCCGCCAAGCACGGCATCCGCCGTTACGGTTTCCACGGCATGGCGCACCAATATTCGATGCTGCGATATGCAGTCTTGAGCGGATCTCCGCCCGAGCAGGTTAAGCTCGTGACATTACATTTGGGCAACGGTTCTTCGGCTTGTGCGATTCGCGCTGGGCGATCGATGGAGACATCGATGGGCTTTACACCGCTCGAGGGGCTGGTGATGGGAACTCGGTCGGGCGATCTCGATCCGGCACTGGTGAGTTTTCTGGCGCGAAAAGAAAATGTCGATGCGGCTGAAGTCGAACGCTGGCTCAATCATCGCTCCGGCTTGCTCGGCTTATCCGGTCGGTCCAACGACATGCGCGAGCTGCTCTCCCGATATGACAACGACGTGCGTGCAAGACTGGCGATTGACGTGTTCTGTTATCGCGCGCGCAAGTACTTGGGAGCTTATTTGGCAGTTCTCGGCGGCGCAGACGCCGTCGTGTTCAGCGGCGGCATCGGCGAAAACGCGCCGGCGGTGCGCCAGAGCATCTGCCGCGGCATGAAATGGTGCGGCTTGCGATTGGATAAGGATAAAAACAATGGGGCGGTCGGCGTCGAAGCTGCAATCGGCGCGACCGACTCGCGCATCGGTGCGTATGTGATCCCGAGCGATGAGGAGGCGATCATCGCAGCTGAAACGGCGCGGCTATTTCCGCAAATCACCTGAGTAGGTTGCGATCGGCAGAGGCTGATCGAGTAAGGACGATATCATCGCACATGGCGACGACTTGCCGTAGATCGGCGAAAATTGTCAGTGGACGAGTTCCTTATCTAGTTTAATGGCGCGACGAGGGAAGATAATGCGTGGACAGTTTCCGTTAAATAAGCGGCGCAGGATGCCAGTGGTCGGCCTCGTAATGACATCTTTTCCTTACTTTATCGAAGTCGACGACGATACAAATCGAATGGAAAGCATGATGGATGAGCATGGCATCCGTCACTTGCCGGTGCAGGAAAATGGCAAAGTCGTGGGCATTGTATCCGAGCGCGACTTGCATCATCGCGTCAAACGCGATGCTCCGGTCGCCGAGAAAAATACTATTTTGGCGCGCCACATCATGGTGGCCGATCCTTACATCGTTTCGTTTCGCACGCCGCTCAGCGAGGTCGTTTTGGAGATGGCACGCCGGCGCATCGGGTCAGTCATTGTCCAGCGTCAAGGAAAACTTGCGGGCATCTTGTCAGCCATGGATGTGTGCAGGATCCTCGGTGAATACCTGGAGTCGATGTTTCCAACCGGCCGCAGAGGCGGCGGAGGCGCCGCCGCATGAAAGAGGGAGACTATCGAAGAAATCTTAGTTTGCTGATCCCCCTAATTATTGCTGGAGCTCATCCATTTGCTTGTTTTTAAGATGGGTTCCAGAATTTTCTGATCTTCCGGCCCGGGCAGTACCTGTGCTAAGTGCGCCTGGTACTCGGCTTCCGTCAAATCATTGGCGGCCAGGCCATCGACCGTGTATCGCTTGCCGGCGTAGTCGCCAATCTGGCGATTGAACTTCATGTCAGGGGCGCGAAGCTTCGGCTTGCCTTCGGGAATTAACCGATTCAAGGACTCGATAATTTCGCAGTCTTCCTTGTAGTAGAGATTGCGCGCTTCCTCGTTGAGCCGTTCCAAGTCTTTGGGTAATTCTTTCGCGGTAGCTTCATCAAAACGGCCCTTGAAACCCCAGCGATAAAACCGCGCGGCAGCACTGGAATGGTCTTTGCCGAAAAGATCGTATCCGGTGGAGAGCCATTTGTTCAAATATTTTTGCAAAATTTCAATGGGTACCTTGCCGGCTTTCACAATGCGCGACAGTCCGGTTTGACCGGTGAACAAATGAAACGCTTCTTCTTTCAACATCGGCCCCATACTGCGCGACAACGGCGCGAAGCTGGAATGGTGCAGCATCGTGAGCTGATATTTGCCATCCCGATCGATAAAACAGGTATAGGTTACGAAATCGATGAAGTTCTCGACGGGCTTGTTGAACGCGCCCAACAATCGCGTGCCCTCGTAGGCGCGGCGCTCGAGCAGCTTCCTCGCTTCCAGTTTCCCTGAATCGCCGAAATTGTTGATGAGCACGTGACACATCTGCCAGCCGTGGCGCTGCTCTTCGCGCATGACGCGGAGCAAGCACTGCCGATCGTAATCGCTCGGCGCAGTATCGATCAGTTTTCGTTGTTGCTCCGAAGAGCCAAATTCTGTGTCACCTTGATAGAAGATCAGATGAAGAAGCGCGTCGCGCATGTCCTGGGTGGGAACATCGAGAAGTTTGGCGAATTTTTTGCGGCCCTTATAGTCGCCGAACTCGATGTCGGGACCGGTGCCCTCGTCGTAGAACGCGTCGAATTTGTAGTCCTTCACCAGCGCAGGCTCAAAACCAATATCCTTCTGCCATTTGTAAAAAAGGTCCTTCCAGTCATCGAAACCGGTAATCTTCTCCACGTTGGTAAATCCTCCCTCGCGTACGTTAATGTGCGCCTATATGCATGTTTGCTGGTGCTGTGAGCAAGGGAAATGCCAGCGACCGCCGTCAAATCTTCAGGAGAATGCGATGAGTTTTTTATGTCTTGGGGGTTAAGGATTTCTTACGGCTCGGAAAAACCCGGTTGGATCTTATCAAACCTGAGAAACAGCTCTAAAAAACATGTGAAGCTTCGCAGAGGGAACGATCGCGAGTCCCTCAATATGCGCCGCCTCGCGCACTCGGGAATCGTTACGCCGGCCGTTCAGAGTTAAAGTCTTAGCGCGGAATCTGAATGGGTCTGATTTTAAACGAGAGCTTTTCGGGTTCGCCTCAAAATGACCTTGCGAGACGATCGCCACCCGGAGTAGTGGCGCAAAAAAGTTGCTGATTCAAAGGTCGTAAACAGGGGTGTGAATGGCAACGTGCTCGCCGCGCGCAATAGCGCTGACGATATCAGCCCGGCTCACAATGCCAACGAGCTGATCACCGTGCATGACCGGAACGCGCTTGACGTGATGGGTCATCATTAACTGCGCAATTTCTTCCACGGGGGTTTCTTCATCGATGCTAACAATTTTTTTGCTCATGATCGATTTTACGTCTTTGCCCTTTTTGGCCACGATATCGGCCTCGGAGACAATGCCGATGATTTTGCCCTTCTTACCGGCGACTGGGGCGCCGCTAACCTGATTTTTAATCAACGCGTTCGCTAGCTGCTTGATCGTCATGGTCGGCATAACCGTAATTACGTCCCTGGTCATGATATCCCTGGCAAGCATTGGTTTTCCTCCTGGAATCGCTGATTAACCCCCACCCGAATCATCGCCAATCCAACTCACGGCACAGAAACCTGGTCACTTATCTTTGAACCGGGCTGTGAATACACGAAAAGACAGCGAAAGCCAAGAGCCATCCAATCATGGACGCCGTTGACGATGCAACACTCCATACGAGCCGCCGGATGTGCCACTGTTGTTCTCAGATGCAACCTTTGAGATCGGCGGTCAAATGTTGATAGCGGTCGCGAAACTCATCCATACTGCATGGCCGAGTTGTCGATGATGCTGCTTCGGCAAGCAGTCGCAATTTATCTTCGTCGGAAAAATCTTCCTTTTCGAGCCGAATCATATACTCGCGAGCGACTTTATAGGACGGCGAATCAATCTCGACGCCGCGGACTCTAGTTTTGCCGGTCTTCGGGTCTTGCAACGCAGCAAAATCCAAATATTCGAGCTTGCCGTCGATCAGTGCAACCAACGCGCCCGAGAGTCTGCCAGCCTTGCCGCTCGGATTCAATAGAAACTCCACCGCGCCATACCCCAGGGTGCGGACATATTCGCAATCGAACGCGACCGGTGCGGCCGATCTGAGCTCATATCCGATATTCTTGTGTACGATAGCAATCGATGAGGAGCGACCGGCGAAACGATGTTCGACCAGAGTCTTTAAAATATACGCGAGATCCACTTCGGCAAGTCGGAGATGGCCGTAACTGTCGTGCGTAATCCGCACCCCTTCGATGCCCTCGAGCTCTTCCACCGGCATGTGCTCCAGCAGGCCCTCAGCAATAATCGCCACGCCGTCCGGGCGGTTCCAGAGCGCTCGCCGTTTGAGAATCGCGCCTTCGAGGATGTCGCAGACGGTCGACATTCGGATTGGCCCGGGAAATTCTTCCGGCACGAGTGTGAGCGTCGCGCCGGTCGCCTTGCCGATTCCTAAGGCGAGATGGCCGGCGGTGCGCCCCATAACGACGACGAAGTACCACCGCCCGGTGGTTCGAGAATCCTCCATAATGTTTTGCACCAGCTCGCTCCCTAGCTGTCGCGCTGTTTCGAAACCGAATGTCGGTATTTCCCCAGGCAGCGGCAAATCATTGTCGATGGTTTTGGGCACATGACAGACGCGAATACGGCCCTGCGCCTGCTTCGCTACTTGACTTGCGGCGAACATCGTATCGTCGCCTCCAATGCTCGCTAGGTAACCGATGCCGAGCTCGTCGAGGGTGGCGACCACGCGCTCGAGGTCCTCGGCTTTTTTTGTCGGATTGGCCCTGGAGGTATTCAAGATCGATCCGCCCTGGAAGTGGACTCTTGAGACGTCATCGTGATCGAGTTCTTTCGTATGGGTCGAATCGCCTCGCATCAGCCACTGAAAACCATCAAAAATGCCGACCACTTTGCGGGCGCGGGTGCGAGCCTCGAGGGTGATAGCGCTGATAACGCCATTGATCCCCGGCGCTGGTCCGCCACCGACCAAGATACCGACATGACTAGAGTCGCTCTGAGCTACCATTGTTATGCTACTCCGTGGATTTATGCGCGCGTTGCAAGCACAGAGCTGCGAGTTCCGTGCCGAAGGCGATTTCTGCGTCAAGTGTAATCCGCGTCGATCGGCTTCTCAATGATGCGAAATAACTTGGCCTGATCTCGCATAAACGCGAACCAAGTGGCATGTATTCTTGGTACATGTAGCGTGAGATAAGTCCTGAGCTGTGGCATGAGGGTTGCGGATCGACTGCCTAGGATTCACGATATAGCTAAATTTGGAAAGGAGAAAGGTTATGGAGGAATATGCGGATGTGAACGCCGTGTTCGATTTGCTGAAAACGCCGGAAGGCATTTCACCCGTCGAAAAGCTACTAAACGAGTTTGAAGCGCACGAGTCGAAGGAAGAACAGTCGCTGGAATACTATCGAAAGACCCTCGACCGGCTGCCTAACCCGTTGACGCGTTTTTTGATGCAGATGATCATTTCCGACGAAGAAAAGCATCGCGCCGTGATTCATGCCATGGCAGCGACTTTGAGGGGCAGCTTGACGTGGAAACAGCCCGCTGACGGGCTGGAGGCAGGCGCTGATGCGGCGAAGATAGACAGTCAACTTCGCGAGGTGACTGACGAGTTCATTCGCTTGGAAAAGGAAGGCATCAGAGACTACAAGGTGCTGGCGAAGGAAAGCAGTGGTTACTACCACGGGCTTTTCAAGGTGCTTTTGGATTCCATGATCAGGGATTCCGAAAAACACGTTCAGCTGCTGGAGTTTCTCAAAGAAGGCTTGAAGAGCTGATGACGGTTCGAGAATCCTTCGATCCGCTGCTGGATTTTGCCGAGATCGAGCGGCTAGTGGGTAAAATCTACTATCGTTTTTCGCATCTCTTTATGGCTGATCCGGTGCTACGGGATTTCTGGTGGGAAATGGCGCGCGAGGAGGAGCAGCATGCGTGCATTCTGGTAGCGTGCAAGGCGCTCATCAGCAACTACGAGGATGAAAAGCTCGATCCCATGATTAGCCCCGAGAATGCCCGGAGGCTCGGAGAGCACTTAAAAGAATTCCTTGATCGGGGGACTCCGAAACTCGATGTGAATGAGGCTTTTCAAATTGCCCTCGAAATCGAAAGCTCCGAGATCGATGTCATCTATGGCAGATTGCTGCAGCTCGGTGGACCGCAAATTGGTAAAACAATGGAAAACCTGGGGGTGCCCGCCAGTGTTCAAAGGCAAAAGCTCAAGGCAGCGCTGCGGCGCTTTTGTTCAGATCCAGAGCTCATCCGCGCGGCGGAGCGATTCTGAATAGAGCTTGCAGGCGCTGTGCAGTCTTTGACCTAGCTACGAAAGTGCTCTGACTAGAATGGAATTTCGTTTCAATAACATTATCGGCAAAAGCAAGGCGATTCGCGATGTATTGGAGCTGGTAAAAAAAGTCGCCAACACACAAGCTACGGTGCTGATCACCGGCGACAGCGGCACAGGAAAGGAGCTGATCGCACTGGCGCTGCACGAACACAGCGACCGCGGAGATCAGCTGTTTTTGCCGGTGAATTGCGGCGCCCTGCCAGAAACTCTCTTGGAAAGCTTGCTCTTCGGTCATCTCAAAGGTTCATTCACCGGCGCCTTCGCCAATCAGGAAGGGTTGTTTGAAAAAGCTCGCGGCGGCACGATTTTCCTTGACGAGATCGGCGAAATTCCGCAGCATCTTCAAGTCAAGCTTTTGCGGGCGTTGGAAGCTAAAGAAATCTTGCCCATCGGCAGCACGACCCCCCGGCGCATCGATGTCCGGGTGCTGGCGGCCAGCAATCGAAACTTGAAAAATGAGGTAGAGGACGGGCGCTTTCGCGAAGATCTGTTTTATCGCTTGAACATCATGGAAATTCATATTCCGCCGCTGAGAGAACGTCCGGAGGACATCCCGCTGCTCGTCGAATATTTCATCGAGCAGCACAATCCCGAGCTAAAAAAGAATTTTTGCGGCATCGATGAAGACGCGCTGCGCATTCTGATGTCCTTGCCGTGGAAGGGCAATGTGCGTGAGCTCGATAACGTGATCGAGCACACAATGATTCTCGCCGAGGGCGAACGGATCACCAGCAAGGACCTGCCGGCTGCGATTATCGCCAGCAGCGCTGACGGTGCGGCGTTTACGTTCAATTTGAAGGATGCGCTGCGACAGTTCGAGAAACAACATATTGTACGAGCGTTGGAACAAGCGGGTCAGGATCGCAGGGAAACGGCGAAACTTCTGGACATCAGCCTTTCCTCCCTGTATCGCAAAATCGAAGAACTAAAGATTTCCTAAGAGCCATCGCGAAGCGCTCGCTATCAAGCAAGTCGCCCCGATAGCACCATCAATCTCCCCGTTTTTAGGATTTAAGCGACTCTTGTTTCCCTATCGTTGGAATTGACTCCAATGTTTTCAAGTATTTCGGGAGTGGCACTCATATTGCGCTTTTCGTTTGGCTGGAGAACCCACATGGAGGTTGCTGATTTAAGGGCACGGAAATCTGAGAACGGTCCTTCTTCGAAATCTCTGGTGGCGGCGATGTTAGATCCGGAATTCTATCCTAAGCCGCCGCCGGCTGTAACACACCGTGAAACTCATATTTCCCATTTGTTCTTCGCTGGCGACGTCGTTTACAAGATAAAAAAACCCGTTCAGTTTTCTTTCCTCGATTTTTCCACGCTGGCAAAGAGACGCTACTATATTGAGCAGGAGTTACGCCTCAATGGGCGCCTTGCCCCGTCGGTTTACCTGGGAGTAGTGCCGATTGGCTTCGACGGAGCCCGTTGGGAACTTGACAGTTCTTCGAAGCCCGCCGAATACGCTCTTGTCATGCGCCGTTTGCCGGAGAAACGGTTTTTAAAATTTCTCCTGGAAACGAACCAAGTCACTCCGGAGATGATGGAAAAACTGGCGAAGCTCATCGCCGAATTCCATGCGAGTGCAAAAATCCCCGAGAACCTCAGTCCAACGGGTTATCTGGCCATTGTCGAGAAGTACTGGAACGAAAATTTAGTTGACCTCGAGCCGTTTGCGGGTCAGGCCGACCGTGATCGAATGAACGAGATCAAAGCTTTCGGCGCTGATTTTCTGAGACGCAACCGTGAATTGCTGGCCCAACGAGTGAGCCAGGGGCGGGTTCGCGATGTGCACGGTGACCTCCACGCCGAGCACATCTGCTTTGCCCCGGAAGGGATCGAGATTTTTGATTGCATCGAATTTAGCGCGGAACTGCGCTGCTGTGATGTCGCTTCGGAGATCGCCTTTCTCGGGATGGATCTAGCCGTGCGCGGTGGGCGCGAGCTCATGGAAATATTTGTCGCTGAATATCTTAAACGGGCAAACGATTCGGATCTACGAAAATTGCTGCCGTTTTACGCCTGTTACCGGGCGCTCGTACGGGCGAAGGTCCATGCCCTGCGCTTGCGACGCTGGAATGATGAGACGGCGCGGTATTTTCGTTTTGCCGCGCGAGTGATATGGGAGCCGATGAAGCCGTTCGTGGTTCTCGTTTGCGGGTTGACCGGCAGCGGCAAATCGACCATTTCCCGAGAACTTGCCCGCAGACTAGATGTGCCATTGATCAATTCGGATGTGGTCCGCAAACAAATAGCCTCCAAGGCGGGGCAGCAAATCGTTCCATTCAACGAGGGAATCTACAGTCCGTCAATGACAGAGAAAACTTATGCAACAATGACGTATGAAGCCGAACAACAGCTTGCGAAAGGCCAAGGCGTGGTTCTCGATGCTACGTTCAGCAGCCGAGCGCAAAGACAAGCGATTTTCGAGCTCGCCAAGCGATACGGAGCGCCGGTTGCGGTTATTCACTGTGCGGCGGCCGACGCAACGATTGAACGAAGACTGAAAGAGCGCGCAGCGGCAGCAACTGATGTTTCCGACGGAAGGTGGGAAATTTATCTGGCCCAAAAGGCTCAGTCGGAGCCGCTTGCCGATATTCCGCTGAATCTGCGGCTGGAGCTCCAAACCGATGCGCCTCTCGAAGAGCTGGCGAATGCGTGCGAGGAGTTTCTGCGTTCGCGCTGGGCTCAATCCGCTAACCCGCGGCCCGAGAGCTTTGTGCCGGAGAAGGGCTAGCATAGAAACCAATTCGCGGCCCGATGTTTGCGCATCTCTCGAGCCGGAGGAGCAGGCATGTACGAGAAGCTGTTGATTCCACTGGACGGATCAAGAGCCGCGGAGAGCGTGCTCTCGTTCGTGGAGGTGTTGCAGAGTGGTGTACACGTGCCGATGGAACTCGTAAGTGCGGTTGATGTGTCGGTCCTCACGACCCAGCGCCTTGACGAGGCTCGCTATCTCGATCAGCTGATTGCCGAAGCTGAGCGTGGTTTTACGGAATACCTTCGTGCGATC
>DATIEH010000232.1:0-5130 GCA_035455905.1 Binatia bacterium
CGCTGTAGGACAAGAAGGTTTCGCTTCGATCCGCCGGCCTTCGACTTGGAACTGTGTGATCGGCATGCGGCCGACCGTAGGACTAGTCAGCCGCTCCGGTGTCTATGCCGGCTGGCCGTCCGTTAATGGCTCGCTCGGTCCCATGGCACGAACGGTCACGGATTTGGCCAAACTTTTGGATGTGATGGTGGGCTATGATCCCGAGGATCCGGTAACGGCCCGAGGCCTTCGCCGCGTAAACAAGAATTTCGTGGAATTTCTCGACAGCACTGGTCTAAAAAGCGCGCGCCTCGGCATATTACGTGAATCCATGGGCTATGATGCGGAGCCTGACTCGGAGGACTTCGACAAAATTTCCGCAGTGTTCGACAAAGCGATCACCGAACTAAAAACTGCCGGAGCGGAAATCATCGACCCAATCGTCATCCCTAATCTTAAAAACTTGCTTGCCAAACGCGCCGGGAGTTTTGCCGACGAAGAACAATCATTTAAAAATTTCATGAACCGGAGCAAAAACCCGCCGTATCGATCGAAACAGGATGCCATGCGCACGCCGGAGTTCGACAAAGTGATCAAACACTCGCGCGAGCGCTGGCTCAGAGCGGCGAGCGAAGACGCCAATTACGAGTATCTCAAGGCCCGTGAGGAACTCATGACCCAGCTCCTAAAGGTCATGGCCGATCATAAGCTGGATGCGATTGTTCATAAGGCAGTCGAGCATCAGCCGACCCTAATCGCCGATGGCATCAACCCGCCTTACGTCGACCAGAAAGGCGCGCCGCATATCAACACGTTCCTGGTCTATGTGCCGTCGATTGTCGTGCCTGCCGGATTTACCCGCGATCATCTGCCGGCGGGCATAACCTTTCTCGGCCGGCCATACGATGATGGCAATATGATCAAGTTCGCCTACGCCTACGAGCAAGCGACCCGACATCGGAAACCGCCGGCCAGTGTGACGCCGCTTTGATGCGAGGATAAGATTTTGCCGAGAAATGAAGCACGAATGGCGCGTGCCCTGGGCCGAATCAGCCTGGTAGTCTTTCTCACCTTGGCGGTTTCTTATCAGAGCTGGTCGATTATTGTGCCACCGGACAACACTGATTTTCTTTTCACCGCAATTCCTGCCGCTAAGCTCATCCCATCACTGTTCGATATCGACGATGAGCATCGTGGCGCGCATGCTTCGTTGTCGATATTCCCGGCTCCGCTCTTTGTGATTGGCCCATCGGTTGTGTTTGCTCAGGCTCGCGGCCATTTTTCTTCAGACCTTCGCTTCAATTACAGCACCCTGCAAACGATGAGCGTCGTTCTTCTCATTTGAGTCTCTCCTCTGAAGTCCAGGCTCCGTTAAGCTGAATACCAATTTTGTTCGATGCGCTCGCGCACGCCGCTCGCCGAGGCAGCACCGAGCGTGTTTGAGGAGATCGACATGGAAGACTTTCCCATTTGGCTAAAACTCGTGATCTGGGGCACCATTGGATTGACCGTGCTCTATACGATCTGGGGCATGCTCCATTCCTATTTGCAGTCCTGACTAACGATCCTCCAGGAGGGTGGAACGATCGCCGCCCTCCTGGAAGCCATTCCCAATAGGCAAGTCCACTTTTCGCGCCTGCTCCATCCCAATCGAAATAAAATTGCGCTATGATCGCGGTCAGTAACGATCGTCCTGCGAGGTTGGCGATGAAATTTTTTCGTTTGTATTCAGGCGCAGACGGGCAATCGCATTTTGAACCCCTCGATACCAGCGAGCGCTCAGAGTTTTTGAATACGACGCGACCAGCAACCGGACTATTGATTAGAACCGCTTTCGCGCCCCACATTGTCAATTTTCACCGCGCGCCGAGGCGGCGCTGGGTTATTACGCTTGCCGGCAGCGTGGACATCGGTCTCGGCGACGGCACGAGCATGACTTTTCACCCCGGCGACATCTTTCTCGCCGAAGACACGACCGGCCAAGGACACACCGCGACACCGCGCGATTGGATTCGCGCTTACGTAAATCTCGATTGAGCGAGCTTCCAAGGCGGAGCTCAGCACCACTTTCCATGACTGCAATACTCTCAGGCAATGCGATTTCCTTCGTCGACACGACTCTGCGCGATGGCCACTTGAGTCTCTGGGCGTCCAACATGCGCACCGACATGATGCTGCCGATCGCGGGACGCCTCGATGCTGCGGGATTCGAGGCGATCGAGGTGATGTCGTCGGCGTTTTACAAAAAATGCGTGCGCGATCTCAAGGACGACCCGTGGGAGCGCGTTCGTCTTCTCAAGCAACGTATTCGCCGGACACCGCTGCGCTCGATCCGGAGCCGCTCCATGCTCGCTTTTCAAATGACGCCTCCGGCAATTGCCGACCTTTGGCTGGAGCGGCTGGCTGCCAACGGTATCGACGAACTCCGCACTTCGGACCCATCGAACACGCCGCTCTATTGGAAGCAAGCTGTCGATGCCGCCAAACGGGCGGGGCTGAAAACCATTCTGAACATCATCTATTCGATTTCGCCCAAACATACCGACGAATATTTCGCTCAACGAACCAGGGAAGCTGCCAAGCTCGACGTCGCGCGCATCTGCTTCAAAGACCCCGGCGGCTTGCTGACGCCGGAGTCCACCCGTCGGCTGGTTCCATTGATTTTGCGGGAAACCAAAGCGATACCCGTCGAATTTCACACCCACTGCACCACTGGACTGGGTTCCCTTTGTTGTCTCGAAGCGATCAAGCTCGGCGTCAGTTCCGTCAATACGGCGATTCCGCCTCTGGCCGACGGCTCCTCGAATCCATCCATCTTCAATGTGGCGATGAATGCCCGCGCGCTCGGCTTCACGACTCGCATCGACGAAGAGATGCTACGTCCGGTGCGCGATCACTTCATCAAGGTAGCCGAGCGCGAACACTTGCCGCTCGGCAAACCCGTTCACTACGATGCATTTCATCCAATGCATCAGGTGCCGGGAGGAATGATTTCCAATTTTCGTTTTCAACTCGGCAGTCTGGGCAAACTCGACAAACTCGCTGAGGTGCTCGAAGAGGTTACGCGCGTCCGTGCCGAGTTCGGTTATCCGATCATGGTCACGCCCTATTCTCAATTCTTTGGCGTGCAAGCAGCGATCAATGTCATGGTCGGGCAACGCTACAAAGAAGTCACGGATGAAGTGCTGCTCTACGCGCTTGGATTTTGGGGCGATGAAGAAGCGCGCTCCATCGACGGCAACCTGAAAGATCGATTATTAAACACTGCGAGGGCAAAGGAGCTTGCCCGGTCCGATCCACCGGCCCTGTCGATCCAAGAATTTCGCCGGAAGTTCGGCGGCGAATCCATTAGCGATGATGACAAGCTTCTGCACTATTTTGCCGGTGCGGAAGCGGTCAGCGCGATGAGAGCCACTCACGGCCATTCCACCGTCCACCCCAATCCCAATGCTTCGCTGATCACCTTGATTGAACAAATCGGTCAGCGCAAGCAGGGGGTGCACGTATATATCAAACGCAAGGGGCTGAGTTTGTGCATCCAACGGCGAGCGCCGGCGAACGCGTAATTGAAAACAGCTCAACCTCTGCGCTCGAAATTTGGTCGCGATGCTGCCCCGTCTCTTTACTCGCAAGATTATCCCTGCCCTACCTTGTTTTTTATTCTTTTTAGAGTTCATCAATCCAGCGGCCGCCGATTGGGCCTGCGGCACGACCGAATCCAGTTGTAAATCAGTTTTCATCGTGCACGGCGGCTGGCATGCCGCCATCGTCCTGCACATCGATGATATTTCCCCGGCGATCGTGCCGGAGATTTTTGATTTCCCACAGGTGCGGTTCATCGAATTCAGTTGGGGCGATAAAGATTATTTTCCGGATCCCCACGCCGGCCCGTTCAGCGCGATAAAGGCCGCATTTTGGTCGAGCGGCAGCGTGCTACATCTCGTTGGGTTTGCCGACGACATTGCGAGGTTTTACCCCGGCGCTCAAATCATCGCATTACAGTTCGCCGCCCCAGCATACGGCAAGCTCGTGAGCTACCTCTCCGAAACCTTTGCCCGACCGCAGCCGGGAGCGCGCGCCAGTTCGCGCGCGGGTTTGTATCCCGATAGTCGATTCTATCCGGCGACAGGGCGATTTGCTCTTTGGAATACTTGCAACACCTGGGTCGCCGCCGCCTTAGCCGCCGGCGGATTTCCCATCTCACCGAGCTTTGTCATAACCGCCGGCCAGCTCTCCGAAGAAATCAGCAAAGTTAAATCGCACGCAATTGTGTTCGAGCAGCGTTCATAATCGATCACACGATAAGCCGTAGGCTGCGGAAAATACGCGTTGATCCGTGTTTGTGCGCTCATGCTAGCTGGCCAGCTCGGCACGAACGTTGCGCAGACGGATTGGGAACGTTACTCTACTTCTTGATCGATGAATTATCGAAAGGTTCTGAGGATGAATCGGCCGGGAAGCATCCTATTTTTTTTAATTTTGTGGAGCGCTGTTCCGTTTAGCGCATGCCGTATATCGCCTGAGCGCACACGTTCCGAGCCGCCAACCGCGCCCGAAAACCCGGCTCCCGAACCCAGCGTTCCCGCCAACGAGTCTAGCCCTGCGCAGGGTCCTGAATTGGGCAAAAAATCACCCAAGGAAGTTATTGCCAGGGTGCTTCCGGAATCGCTAATCGCCGCCCCGGAAAAAAACCCAGCATCTCGTGCGGTGGACTACAACACTCTCATTGCGACACGCTCATCTGCACCGCAACAAAACTCCGGCTGGGGTTACCGCACCACCCGGCGCGGTGAGATCGTCGGGTTCGAGTTTTCCAATCACGGCGGCAACCGAATTTTACCGCCGCGCCGTGACGCTTCAAAAAACCAGTTTTACACCAGGGATTTTCAATTCCGCTTCGATGAACGAGCCCGACAGGACATTCATCTGATGGTGTCGGATTGGGTGCCATCCCGTGATCGCGTGTTTCATCTGAGCGAGGTTATGAACAGCTTGATGCTTTTCTTTCCGCGCAAATTTTTGCCTGCGATCGTCAACGCCGGCGAGAGAAACATCGTCAATCTTCCGACCGGCGAAGCCACCGAGTTCGACGCCTCGACCAAGGAAATTCGCGGCGGAGTTTTTTTAGAAGGCGCGGTGGATTTAAATCCG
>DATIEH010000233.1:0-2208 GCA_035455905.1 Binatia bacterium
ATCACCGCAATATCGACGAACAAAGATTATCAGATGTGATTTCGAGCCACAGGCGAGAAATCTTTCCTCGTCTAGCTAACGGGTACAGGCCATTTCACGCAGCGCGAGAAGAAACGTAGGGATCATCAAAATAGCGCGCTCGATCGTAGCTCTCACCCGCGGCCTTGGAAAATCGCTTTGCCCTCAGTGCGCTCGAGATAACGGACGAAGCGGTATTTAGTCTCCAGCAGATCGACATCGCTGCGGGTGAGCTTTCGGTGGCCGAGACTCTCTTCGATTTTGCAAACGACGAAACGCAGGCCCGCCTGGTTCAGCGCGCCGGTCGCTTCCCGCTTGAACTCTTCCAATTCCGAAACCGTCGCCGCATGATCAATGCCCGACCCTCGGGCAACTGCGGCCAGATCGGTTTTTCCCGCGGTCGCGCTCGGGTAACTGATCCGGGTGCCGCTATACGCCTGATTATCGAAGACGAACACCGCCAGGTTATGAGGATTCAAATTGGCCAGAGTTGGCAGATTGAAGAGCGAGAGCAGCACGCTGCCGTCGGATTCGAACACCAACACTTTTCGGTGCGGGAGAGCCAACGCCAAGCCGATGCCAACCGCTAAAGCATTCCCCATCGAACCCAAGTTGAGATCGGCGTCCCGCTTGGAGAGGTGCCCCCACTCGACGCGCTGGCCGCTTAGTGAAGTAACCACAAGCTGATCGGTGAGCAAAGGCGCCAACCACTCGAAACAGTCGTAACGAATCATCGAAGCGGCGCCCGTTTACTGACCAAGAATGCCCTCGCTCCTGAGCTCGCGCTCCAGTCTTGTGATCTCATCCTTGGGCATCTGCTCGGTTTCCCATTTCGGAAATCTCTTGACCGCAAAACCGCGCATGCGAAAAAGTTCCTGCAGCGGGACGCGGCCGTATTTGCGTAAGCGCGCGGCCACCAGCCGCGCCGCCGTATCGACGCGCTTCTGCGCTTCGACCGCGCGCGGATAATCCTGGCGATCCAAGGCGCCGAAAAGCTCTACGCAAAGCTCGGGAACGAAGCTCGTTGGCGGATTGATCATGCCCGCGACGCCGAACGGCACCAAACCGAACAGGTCCGCATTGCCGGTGAAGACCGAAACATCTGGCAGTAGTCGGGCGTATTCCAGCAAAGCGCCTTGCCCATAGGCGACTTTGATTCCCTTGAGCATCGGCACCTGCTCTTTCATCCGAACCGCCAATCCCGGAGGAATCGAGATGCCGGAATATTTCGGGTTCTCGTAGATGAAGATCGGCAGGGATACGGCTTTCGCGACCGATTTGTAATGGGCGATGATCTCGAATTCGGTGTGATCGGAGTAATAGTACGGCGGCACAATCGCCACGGCGTCGGCTTTGTGCGCCGCAGCGTGCTCGGCCAGTTCCACCGTGCTTTGCGCATCGGCAGTGCCGACATGGATCACCACGGGAACCCGCGACTTGGCCTGATCGAGCGCAATCGCCGCCGCTTGTTTACGCTCTTCGATCGTCATCGCCGGCCCTTGCCCCGTAGATCCGAGCACGAATAGACCCTGCACGCCGGCTTTGATGTGAAAATCGACCAGCGCGCGCATAATCTGCTCGTCGACGCGGACCTTCTCGTCGAACGGCGTAATGATCGGCAGCAATACTCCTCGAATCATTTCTTCCCCCAACTTCATCATTTTTAGTTTTGTCTTTTTATTTTCTGCTTGGCCTCACTCCTACTTGCGTGTCCAAACGAAAAATCGCGTCGGCATCTTTATCCGCAATTACGCCCTTGGGCCGGGCTCTGTCCAATGCAGTGTTGATCGCATCCAGAACGATTTTGCGAAATTTGATGACGCCGCGATCCGATGAGCCAAGTTGCTCCGATCTTTCGCCGATCAGGCCCTGCGTCCCCTGGGTCATGATATCTTCCTGCCGGATGTTGCCCTTGTAGGGCATGTATTTTCGTTTATCGTAGGGTCTTCGTTCTTGAATGGGGGTCTCTTTGGCGCGCAGCTCCTTGAGGTGCTCGAAGAAATTTTCCACCGGCCCCGTGTAGTTATCCACCGTGAACAGCATGAAGTGCTCGTCGTCGTTGGGCGTGACGAACATCCAGTGATCGCAGCGCGAGCCTTCGCTCATCAGTGCCGCGGCGTCCATTTTGGCGTGCACAAATTCCGTATCGCCGACCTGGACGATGCTGGGTAAGGCCAAGCTCATCTCGTC